>JBAZFD010000216.1:1112-4410 GCA_041653575.1 Thermodesulfovibrionales bacterium | reverse complement strand
AGAAGATCCCCTTTGAGCAGGTCTGATGTCATAGGCCTGAGGGTCATCACCGACACGGTGGGCCACTGCTACGAGATCCTCGGCATCATCCATTCCCTCTGGATCCCTGTCCCTGGGAGGTTCAAGGACTATATCAGCTTTCCCAAGTCCAATATGTACCAGTCCCTCCACACCACGGTGATCGGTCCCGGCGGCGACAGGGTGGAGTTCCAGATAAGGACAGAGGATATGGACGAGGTCGCAGAGGGAGGTATAGCGGCCCACTGGAAGTACAAAGAGAAAAGCAGCATGGAGTCGAAGGACGCCAAGCTCGTGGCCTGGCTCAGGGACCTGGTGAAGGAGATTTCCGACGCAAAGGAGTTTCTTGAGGCGGTGAAGGGGGAGGTTGTCCCTGAGACCGTCTACGTCTTCACCCCCAAGGGTGATATTGTGGAGCTCCCTGTGGACTCCACTCCTGTTGATTTTGCCTACAGCGTTCATACCCAGGTGGGGCACCGGTGCGTGGGCGCGAAGGCGAACGGCAGGATAGTTCCCCTCAGGTATAAGCTCAACAGCGGTGATGTGGTGGAGATCGTCACATCGCCCTCCCACAGCCCGAGCAAGGACTGGCTCAAGTTCGTGGCCACTGCCCGGGCGAAGAACAGGATAAAACAGTGGATAAAGACTGAGGAGCGGAAACAGTGCATTGAGCTGGGGACCCGTCTCCTGGAGGATGAGGTGCGGAGGCATGGGCTGCCTCTCGCAGTCCTCAAGTCCGAGAAGATGGAGGAGGTCCTCAGGTCCTTCACTATGCAGTCCATAGAGGATCTTGTTGTTTCAGTAGGATACGGCAAGGTCTCCGCCCACCAGGTGGTGAACAGGCTCGTCCCCGGGAAGTCGGAAGAGGCTGCTGCGCCGAAGGTTATGAAGGCCCCTGAGGTAAAGGGGAGCGTCATCATCATAAAGGGGATCGACAATGTCCTCTATCATGTGGCCAGATGCTGCTTCCCTGTTCCCGGAGACCAGATTGTCGGGTTCATCACAAAGGGCAAGGGCGTGACCATCCACAGGAGGGAATGCCCCAACCTGGACCGGCTTGCCATGGCTAATGAGAGGCTGATCAGTGTCGACTGGAGCCATGACAGCGAGATCACCTCACCTGCAAAGCTCTATGTGGAAAGCCTCGACAAACCGGGGATGCTCGCAAACCTCAGCTCCCTCATATCCTCGGCGGATGTGAACATCAGCTTCATGAAGGCCAGCGCCACGGCAGACAAAAGGGCGCTCTTCGAGCTCACCCTGGAGATCAGGAACAGGGGGCAGCTGACAACCCTTGTGAACAAAATATCTCAGGTGGACGGGGTGCTCCATGTGAGAAGGTAGCCCCTCTTGTGGTATACTATCTTCCCAAGTAGAGAAACACCCCATTACCTGTAGATTATCCCCTTAAGCCCTCGGGAAGGCCCTTCCCCAGAAGGCCCCTTAGGCCTTGACAAAAAAGCTTTACTCTGGTAAGATTAACGGGTTTTCCGATAATTCGGAAACTAATAACTGTATGTGTGACGTGGAGGAAAGGTGCCGACGATAGCGCAATTAATCAAGAATGGGCGTAAGAAGGTTGAGCAGAAGACCAAGAGTCCGGCCCTGAAGAACTGCCCTCAGAAGAGGGGGGTCTGCGTGAGGGTCTATACAACGACACCGAAGAAGCCGAACTCAGCGTTGAGGAAGGTTGCAAGGGTGAGGCTTACCAACGGGATGGAGGTTACGGCGTACATTCCCGGAGTCGGGCATAACCTTCAGGAGCATTCAATTGTCCTTATCAGGGGTGGTAGGGTAAAGGACCTTCCCGGTGTGAGGTATCACATTCTCAGGGGTGCCTTGGATTGCGCCGGTGTGGCCAACAGAAGGCAGGGCAGGTCGAAGTACGGAGCAAAGAGGCCCAAGTAATTCTGATAAATAGCCCCTGGCTGAGTCCAGGGTGTATGATGGGGTGAGAAATGGCAAGGAGAAGGGTAGCAGAAAAGAGAGAGGTTTTGGCGGATCCGAAGTACAACAGCAAGCTGGTGAGCAGGTTCATCAATGTGCTGCTGGAGGACGGAAAGAAGTCCGCTGCAGAGAAGATTATTTACGGCGCCTTTGATATCCTCAAGGACAAGACCGGAAATGATCCCCTCAAGGTTTTCAAGGCCTCTGTGGATAACGTGAAGCCTGCAGTCGAGGTTAAGCCCAGAAGGGTCGGCGGCGCCACCTATCAGGTGCCTGTGGAGGTTAAGCCTGCCAGGAAGATCGCCCTCGCCATCAGGTGGATTGTGGATTATTCCAGGGCAAGGAAGGAAAAGACAATGCAGGAGAGGCTTGCCGGCGAGCTCCTCGATGCTTTCAATAACGCCGGAAGCTCCTTTAAGAAGAGGGAAGACACGCACAGAATGGCGGAGGCGAACAGGGCCTTTGCACACTACAGGTGGTAAGGAGTTAATAGAGGGTTATGTCACGGTTTCCATTAGAGAGAACAAGAAATATAGGGATTATGGCTCACATAGACGCGGGGAAGACGACCACGACTGAGCGTATTCTCTACTATACGGGTGTTACATACAAGATCGGAGAGGTTCATGACGGCACAGCGGTTATGGACTGGATGGTTCAGGAGCAGGAGAGGGGTATCACCATTACCTCTGCTGCCACGACCTGCTCGTGGAAGGATCACAGGATCAATATCATTGATACTCCCGGCCACGTGGACTTTACCATCGAGGTGGAGCGTTCCCTGAGGGTTCTCGATGGCGCCGTTGCAACCTTTGACTCCGTTTCCGGTGTTGAGCCCCAGTCCGAGACGGTCTGGAGGCAGGCTGAGAAGTACAAGGTTCCCAGAATCGCCTTCATGAACAAGATGGACAGAGTGGGCGCAGACTTCTTTGCCTCCGTCAAGAGCATGGTGGACAGGCTCGGCGCCAATGCCGTGCCCATTCAGATCCCCATCGGGGCCGAGGACAAGCTCCGCGGGTCTGTGGATCTGGTGACCATGAGGGCCTTTTTATTTGATGATGAAACCCTGGGCGCCAAGTTTGTCGAGGCCGATATTCCTGAGGAATTGCTCGGTCAGGCGAAGGAGTACAGGGAGAAGCTTATAGAGGCTGTTGCTGATGTGGATGAGACGGTCATGGAGAAGTATCTCTCAGGCGAAGAGATTTCCGTGGAGGAGATAAAGGCCGGCCTGCGTAAGGGCGCCATTTCGCTGAAGATGACCCCTGTGGTCTGCGGCTCTGCCTTTAAGAATAAGGGCGTCCAGCTTCTCCTTGATGCCATTGTGGACTACCTC
>JBAZFD010000216.1:0-1102 GCA_041653575.1 Thermodesulfovibrionales bacterium | reverse complement strand
CCTCTTGATATCCCTCCTGTGACGGGAGTGAATCCGAAGGACGATTCCGAGGTCCAGAGAAAGGCCTCTGATGATGAGCCTTTCTCAGCCCTTGCGTTCAAGATCATGACCGACCCCTTTGTCGGCCAGCTGACCTTTGCCAGGGTCTACTCCGGTGTTCTGAGCTCCGGATCATATATCTATAATTCCTCGAAGGATACAAGGGAGAGAATCGGCAGGATTCTCCAGATGCATGCCAATAAGAGGGAAGAAATAAAGGAAGTCAGGGCAGGCGATATCGCCGCAATCGTGGGACTGAAGAGCACTCTCACCGGTGACACCCTCTGTGATGAGGCGAGCCCGGTGATCCTGGAGTCTATAGAGTTCCCCGAGCCCGTTATCTCTGTTGCCATCGAGCCTAAGACAAAGCCCGACCAGGAGAAGCTCTCCGTTTCCCTGGCGAAGCTCGCCCAGGAAGATCCTTCCTTCAGGGTTTCCTTTGACGAGGAGACGGGCCAGACCCTCATTGCCGGTATGGGTGAGCTCCACCTGGAGATCATCGTGGACAGGCTTATCAGGGAGTTCAAAGTGGGCGCAAACGTAGGTAAGCCCCAGGTTGCCTACAGGGAGGCCATCAAGTCCAAGGTCCGTGTCGAGGGCAAGTTTGTCAGGCAGTCCGGTGGCCGCGGTCAGTATGGCCATGTCTGGATAGATGTGGAGCCTCTGGAGAGGGGCAAAGGCTTCGAGTTCGTCAACAAGGTTGTCGGCGGCGTCATTCCCAGGGAGTACATTCCTGCCGTTGAAAAGGGCGCAAAAGAGGCTGCCGAAGGCGGTGTGCTTGCCGGTTATCCTGTTGTCGATGTGAGGGTTACCCTTATAGAGGGTTCCTACCACGAGGTCGACTCTTCAGAAATGGCCTTCAAGATCGCCGGCTCCATGGCATTCAAGGATGGTGTGAAGAAGGCGCAGGCAGTCCTTCTGGAGCCTGTTATGAGCGTAGAGGTTGTGACCCCTGAGGACTATATGGGAGATGTCATTGGCGACCTGAATTCCCGTCGTGGCAAGATTCAGTCCATGGAGAAGAGGGGCGCTGCCCAGGTGATAAAGAGCGTGGTTCCTCTGT
>JBAZFD010000215.1:0-4413 GCA_041653575.1 Thermodesulfovibrionales bacterium | reverse complement strand
AGAAAATCCCCTGTATATAGTAAGATAGACATCCTGAAATGAAACCGACTCCTCTCATCAAGCCACGCATATGAGCCTGGAGCTCCATGCCCTTCTCATGCCTGACGGCGATATTCAGCTTGAATGGGCGACCTCGGAAGAACGGATATCCAAGAGTCGTCAGCTGCTGGAAAAAGAGATATTCCGGCGGTTCAGCGAGGAGAAGGCCTCTGCATTCCTTTTTCTTGGGTTCAGCGAAAAATCTGTCCCCCTTTCCGATTCACTTATCTTCTGGCGTTCCTTCGCCGGGCTCTTTGCCAGAAAGATAGGGCTCACGCCTGACCTGGAGCAGATCAGGCAGGATCTCTATATTCCGCTTTCAGCTGAAGAATCCACGGCAGTTCTCGACGCCGCTCCCCTTATGAGAGGAGGAGAGTATCTGAGCACCGGGCTGCTTGAGAATATCTGGCGCGGGATGAACAGCTCCTTTGCTGAAGGGATCAGGAAATATAAGGGACTGTTGCAGAATTTATCAAATCCTACAGCCCGAATCTCCATCTCCTTGGCCGCGTCTATTTTCACCTGGTAGAAAACAAAAACGACGACGCACCCTTTGCCTTCCTTGCCACCTATTCAACGGAGCTGAATTCCCAGGGGCAATCAAGGCATCTTCCTCTGAAATATGCCCTTGAGGAGTTCGGCAAAGACAATACGAAGCTCCTTGACCTCCTCTCCACAGTCCACCTTGCTGCAAAGGATAGCCCCCTGATCGGAGAGCTGCTGGAAACAGGCGAGATATTCCATCCCCTTGCCATGACCAGCCAGGAGGCTTTCAGTTTTTTGAAAGAGATCCCCCTCTATGAGAATGCAGGCATCCTCTGCAGGATACCCCACTGGTGGAAAGCTGCCGCCTCGGGTCCGAAACTCCGGATCACCGCCGGGGACAAACAGCCGAGCCATGTCGGGATGGACGCGCTCCTTGATTTCAGGCCGGAAATCCTCCTTGGCGATGAGGTCATCTCAGAAGAAGAGGCGCGGCAGCTGCTCCTCAAATCAGAGGGGCTTGCATGGATCAAGAATAAATGGGTCGCTGTTGATACGGAAAAGCTGAAACAGGCCATCGCAGCCTATGAGAAGTCAAGGGATATGATTGCTGCAGGCGCATTCAGCTTTAAAGACGCGATGCGAATGCAGCTCAACCCGCGATCAGCGTTAGGCATGGCTGATGAGTCTCAGGCCGTGGAGGTTGCAAACGGAAAATGGCTTGACACGGTGCTGACAAAGCTGCGAAATCCTGAGCTGATTGACCCTGCAGGTGCGCTGAAGACATTCAAGGCAGAGCTCAGGCCCTATCAGCAAAAGGGAGTGAACTGGCTTGCATTCCTTCATTCCCTCAGGCTGGGGATCTGCCTGGCAGACGATATGGGTCTGGGAAAGACGGTGCAGCTCATAGCCCTGCTCAGCATCATCAAATCCCAGAGCCCCTCTCTGCCGAGTCTCCTTGTGATCCCGGCATCGCTGATCTCCAACTGGGAGGCGGAGCTCACTAGGTTTGCGCCTCACCTCTCTTTTTCCATCGCCCATCCCAGCGCGCCTGAAGGAAGAAGAATGGATCCGAAAGGCAGTAGCCAGCTGAAGGGGATAGACCTTGTTATCACGACCTACGCCCTGGCCCAGAAATATGACTGGCTCCAGGAGCATGAATGGAACTACGTTATCCTCGATGAGGCGCAGGCGATCAAGAACCCCGGCGCAAAGCAGACCAGGGGCATCAAGAAGCTGAAGGCACGCAACAGGATCGCCATGACCGGCACGCCGGTTGAAAACAGGCTCACCGACCTCTGGTCCCTCTTTGATTTCATCAACCCAGGGCTTCTCGGCAGCGCCGAAGAGTTCGGAAAATTCTCAAAGGGGCTCCGCCAGTCACCGGTGGGGTATGCAAAGCTCCGCCGGATCATCAGCCCCTATATCCTCAGACGGATGAAGACAGACAAGGCGGTGATATCCGACCTGCCGGAAAAGGTGGAGATGAAGACCTACGCCGCTCTGACCAAAAAACAGCTCCTCCTCTATAAAGAGATGGTCCGCCAGCTCAGGGAGACAATCGAAGGGACTGAGGGGATTCAGCGGAAAGGCCTGATTTTGTCATCTCTCATGAAATTCAAACAGCTCTGCAACCATCCGGACCAGTACCTCGGCTCAGGAGGCTATGACGAGGCAGAAAGCGGCAAGTTTGCCCGTTTGCGGGAGATCTGCGAGACAGTCCTCGAAAAGAGGGAAAAGGTCCTTGTCTTCACCCAGTTCAAGGAGATGACCGGACCTCTCAAGACCTTCCTTGACGGCGTCTTCGGAAGAGAAGGGCTCGTGCTCCATGGCGGCACCGCAGTCTCAAAGCGAAAGGATCTGATCGCCGAGTTCCAGAGCGGTCACTATACCCCCTTCATGGTCCTCTCTTTAAAGGCAGGCGGCGTGGGCCTGAACCTCACGGCGGCAAACCACGTGATACATTTCGACCGCTGGTGGAACCCGGCAATCGAGAACCAGGCAACAGACAGGGCCTTCAGGATAGGCCAGAAAAAGAACGTGCTGGTCCACAAATTCCTCACCAAGGGAACTATTGAAGAAAAGATTGCCCAGATGATAGAGAGCAAGACAAAGCTGGCCCAGGAGATCATCCAGTCCGGCGGCGAAGACTGGATCACAAGAATGGACAATAAGGAGCTGATAGAGCTCTTCTCCCTCTCCGTCTAAGGCTGTGATACAATAACACTGTTTTTTGTGCCTCATTGCCGTCATTCTCGCTTGTCGGGAATCCTTCTGCAAAGGCTGGATATCGGCATGACTCCATGAGGCCTATGAACGCCAGTCTTGATATATACAGGAGGAGCTTGTGTGGCGATATGACGGGTACCCACCCTATGTGTCGGTTGCGGAAAAAAAGGAGAGGGCGGCCAGGAAGCTGGAGGAGCTCTCAAAAAAGAACCCCTTCCTGAAGCCTGTGATCATTGAAGGGCGGAAGATCGCCCATACCTGGTGGGGCAAGGCATGGAACCTTAACCTTGAGAGGTATGCCGACTACTCAAACCGGATCGGCAGGGGCCGGAGCTATCTCTGCCACGGCGCAGTCCTCGATCTCCAGATTGACTCCGGCGAGGTCCGGGCCCTTGTCCAGGGCTCTGACTCAAGGCCCTATTCTGTGGTCATCGGGATCAAAACCCTGAACCAGAAGACCTGGCAGACCATCCTCAGCCAGTGCCAGGGAATGCTCGAATCCCTCCAGGACCTTATGAACGGAGACTTCCCCAAGGCCATCGGCGAGATATTCACCCACCAGGACACAGGCCTCTTCCCTTCTCCCAAGGAGATCAGCTTCAGTTGCTCCTGTCCCGACATCGCCGGCATGTGCAAGCATGTGGCAGCGTCACTCTACGGCATCGGGGCGAGGCTCGACGAGAGCCCTGAGCTCTTTTTCAAAATGCGGAAGGTGGCAATGGACGAACTCATCAGGCAGGCGGTAACGGATCGCAAGGAGAAGCTTCTGGCAAAGGCCTCCAGGAGAAGCTCACGGGTTCTCGATGAGGTTGATCTCTCAGCCACCTTCGGCATTGATCTCCACCAGGATGCTCCAGCTATTGCCTCTGCCCCCTCTGTTGCCCCTGCATCACCCAAACCGAGTGCAAGAAAAAAGGCTGCCCCTGAACCGGCCTCAGAGGCCAAGCCGGAAAAGAAGAGCCCCAAAACCGCGAAGGCCGCCAAGACGTTACGGAAGGCAGCGGCTGAAAAAGCAGCACCGTCGGTAGCCTTTGCATCAGCCAAACCCCGCCAGAGGGAAAAGACAGTTGAACCTGTAGCTGAGGCCAAGACTGCTGAAAAAAGCCGTAAAACCGCAAAGGTTGCCAAGCCATCCCGAAAGCCTGTATCCAAGGAAACAGCCCCGGCAAAGACAAAAACGGGCAAGGAGAAAAAGTCAGCGAGCAAAACAAGAAAAGGAATGCCTAAGGCGTTGTGATCTGCGTCACGAAAGGACAACCAAATCGTTGATCTCCTTTCCCCTGTTTCCTGAGTCCACATAGCCTATAGGCAGTGACCAGTTATCAAGCTAAACAGGCTCGGACCCGCCAGCCTGAACCCCGCCTCCTGGAAGCCTCTATTGAAAGCAGACCACATCCAATTGTAGGGGTTATTACAGTTTTAATATGGATAACGGGTACAGCCGACATACGTGTAAAAATAGGACATACGCCTGCACGTTCATCTTTAACGTATTCCTGCCATCAATTATAGTGCAAAGCTGCCAGGCCAGCAGCGGTGTTTCAGACTCTTTTTCTCAGATAGGAAGCGACGGATCAATCGGATCAGGTACCGCTTCGGCATCGATGATGTAGTCGCCAAATCGCTTGATGTGTCTTGTGACGTAAGGGCTTAAGGTGGCCA
>JBAZFD010000214.1:0-4417 GCA_041653575.1 Thermodesulfovibrionales bacterium | reverse complement strand
TATCAGAGGCATCGAGGCTCCTCCAGATACAGGACAAACTCCTCAAATCTATCCCCGAGGTTACCCAGGTCTTCGGCAAGGCGGGCCGCGCCGAGACTGCGACAGACCCGGCACCCCTTGAGATGTTCGAAACAGTGATCAACCTCAAGCCTGAATCCAAGTGGCGAGCGGGGCTGACCGTGGAGGCGCTGAAGAATGAGATGAACGACCTCCTCACCATGCCTGGTGTGGCAAACTCCTTCACCATGCCCATCAAGGCCCGCATAGACATGCTCTCCACCGGGATAAGGACAACAGTGGGGATAAAAATCCTCGGCTCTGACCTGAAGGAGATTGAGAGGCTGGGGCTGGAGATCGAAGGACTCCTCAAGACAGTCCCCGGCACAAGGAGTGTCTATGCAGAGAGGGTAACAACAGGCTATTTCCTGGACTTTAATATAAAGAGAGAGGCGATCGCCCGGTACGGTCTCAGTATCGACGATGTCCAGGAGGTAATCCAGTCGGCAGTAGGCGGGATGAGCCTCACCACCACCATCGAAGGCCGTGAGAGATATCCCGTGAGTGTGCGGTACGCCAGAGAGCTGAGGGATGACCCTGAGGCACTGAAGAGAGTCCTGGTGCCGGTGATGATGACGGACAGCGGACAGAGCACAGACAGAAGACAGATGACTGGAAGTCCGGGGTCCGGGCTCTGGGGTCTGTCTTCCGGAATTCTCCAGGTCCCGCTGGGTGAACTGGCTGAGATAAAGATGGTCAAGGGGCCGACAATGATCAAGAGCGAAGAGGGGCTTCTCACATGCTACGTCTACATTGACACATCGGTGAAGGACCTCGGAGGATACATAGAGAAGGCGAAGGACCGGATCGCGTCCATGAAGATACCCGAGGGGTACAGGCTCCAGTGGAGCGGCGAATATGAGTACATGGAAAAGACCCGTGAGAGGCTGCGGCTTGTCATCCCCCTCACCCTCTTCATCATCTTCCTCCTCATCTACCTCAACACCAGGTCATGGGCAAAGACGATTATCGTCCTCCTCGCTGTCCCCTTCTCCCTTGTGGGCTCCTTCTGGCTCCTCCACATCCTCGGCTACAACCTGAGCATAGCCGTCTGGGTTGGTATCATCGCCCTCGCCGGGCTGGATGCGGAAACAGGGGTGGTGATGCTCCTCTACCTCGACCTCGCCTATGAGAAATGGAAGCGGGAAGGCAAGCTCAACACCATTGAGGACCTGAAAGAGGCGGTGATGTACGGCGCTGTGAAGAGGATCAGGCCGAAAATCATGACCGTAAGCGTCATCCTCGCGGGCCTCATCCCCATTCTCTACAGCACAGGCGCTGGCTCTGACGTAATGAAAAGGATCGCAGCCCCCATGGTGGGAGGCGTTGTCACCTCAACGATCCTTGAACTCCTCATATACCCGGCTATTTATATGATCTGGAAGGGCAGGAAGCTGCAGAAGGACTCAGCATTGTCCGGTTAGGAACTGCTGCGCCTTTCCCAAAAATCAGTCGGCAAATTCAGACTCAGGGATTGTCTCTCTTCCTCCTTGTCCTGGAAGCCGCCGGTCTGACCGGCGGCTTCCAGGGATTCTGTCAATCCTGCCTGCAATGTTCCTTGAGGCAGCTGCGGAGCCCATCCAGATCGAGGCCGAGCTCCTTCAACCGTTTCTCAAACTCCGGCTGGATGACATTACTGCTCAACAGGCAGGATAGGAACTCGCAGAGCCTGTCCTTCCCCTCAGGATCATCCTTTCCTGTGGGCGGTTTGTCGTCGCCCCCTTTCCATACCGCGCCGGTCAGCAGGTGCTCGCGGGTGACCTCGCGTCCCCGCAGCGTCTTCGCCCTTGCGAGCACACGGAACTGATAGACACCGTCAAGAGAAGCAAGCATATCGTTGACGTAAATGCCTGTGCCAGCCGCCTCCTCATGGAGTGTCAGGTATCCGGTTGTGCCGGCAGGCCGTACTCTGTCAGCACTGCTCTGACTGTTAGCTTCGCTCCCGGTTCGTTGGAGCTCTGGAGCAGACGGGCCTGCAACCGGAAGCCTGAATAGGACTGCACGTTCAGGCTGTACCGCACGCCGTGCGCTTTGACCAGTTTATAGAGCTCAGGCTGTTTCTCCAGCATGGAGAGGTACTTTTTGTAGTAACGCTCCTCCACCTTCAGCACGGCATGCCATTTCCCGGCTGCTGCGCCTGCAACGCCGACAGGCACAGGTAGGGTCATTCTGTAGAAAGATGACCCCTGGGCCGCAACGAACTCGACGCCCGAGGTTGCGCCTGCCACGCCGGGGTCAATGATATCGCCCGATGGGGTCTCAAGGCAGAAACTGATCACCGGCAGGTTCGTTTCGCCGAGGAGAACAGCATCCACGCCGATGTCTGCCTCGTTAAGATAAAAGGGTATCCGGTGGACCTGGCCGGGCTTGATCGCTCCTTCAGGATCGAGGACGATGTCGTAGTTGGTGACACCGGCAAGAATCTGGAGGTAATACTTGCTCAGCCTGAAGAGATCGTCAGAACCGACTGCGCCGGTGAGCAGCAGATAGCCGCCAGTGCCGTTGGTCAGGGCTGTAAGCGCCGCAGGCTGGATCTGGGCGGCTGTTCCAAGCCCTATGGCAAAGACCCGCTCATTGATCAGGGGCGTCACATCGGCAATATACTTGGCGGCTGTCTCGTGGCCGTCGGTAAAGACGACCATGGCGTGCTCATCGTAGGCCGGAGCTGCGGTGAGCATGTTGTGGGCGTTCTCAACGCCGTCACCGATTGCGGTGTTGCCGGCTTGGTTGGGAACATGGACCGCGATCACGCCGAGGGCTGTGGCGCGGACCGGATCGAAGGGGCCTACAGGCCCGACGGTCTGGACGGGCATCCGGTCGTAGGCATTGTGATCAAAAGCAACTATACCGATCCCGTTGTCCTCCTGCAGCAGGTTGACGAAGACAGGCGCGGAGAACCTGAGCACGTCGTTGCGGGCAGGGAATCCCGGCAGGCCTGAGGCCCACTGCATGGAACCGCTCTGATCGAGGACCAGCACCGTTCCGACCGTAGGGCGGGCAATCGTGTTGGCTGAGATGGGGATGACCCACTCCTCACCTGTTTCGTTCAGACGTACTGTGACTGATCCGGTGGTTACGTCGCCGTCACTGCCTCCGGTGTGGGAGAGCCAGAGCCGCGCCTCCCGCGTCGTCACCGAGCCTGCCGCGGGCAGAGAAGAGCTCGGGCTGGCCAGGGTTCCGAAGCTGCCGGGGCCGCTCGTGACCGACGGGCCTGAAACGATCTGGAAGGTGGCTGCGCCGCAGGTTGTGACAGAGAAGACGATCGCCCTGGCTGTTGTCTCCCCCTCGGGAACGTCGTTGAAGTTCACTGCCGGAGTCAGCAGGGCAGCATCAACCTCGGAGCAGACGCAGGGCGCCGCCAGGGAAAAAGCGACCAGGGCAGAGGAGACATCGAGGATGATGTTCTCCATCTCGGCCCATGTCGGCTGGAACTCGGTGCCCCATTCGATGAGAAACCCCATGGTCTTGGTCTTCGAGGGATCGGCAAAATGGCGGCTGTAGGGGTAATCAGAGGCTGTCCCTGAGGTCGGATAAAGGTCATAGCTCTGGCCGGTGGAATAGCTGATCCCCCTTACCGCCTGGAGGGCTGTCTGCATCCTGTCCACCAGACAGTTCACTGCCGCCCGGTCACCGGGCGGGATATACTCGCCGTAACCGTCTCCCGAAAGCCCCCGCGCTCCGTTATGTGCAGCATTCAGGAAGTTCTGGCTTGGAACCGTGATCTGGTTCTCGTCGTCGCCCCAGACCGTATAGAGCAGCTGGCTGTAGCTGTGGATATCGATCATCCACCTGATCTGGGGGTAGGTGTCAAGGAGCCAGACCACATTGCGGGTTTCAGGCTCCGAGGCAGGCGCAGTGCCGTGATAGACATCGCTGCTCGGACTATCGGAGACGACAGGGAAGGCTGAAGGCGCAAAGGCGGTATTGAAATCCCAGAGGAAATCATAGTTCCTGTTGATGTCCACTGCGTTGACGGGGTTGCGGTTCTTGCGCCACATAGCGTAGGAAGTCTGGCTGTGGTTGCGTCCGTCGGGGTTGACACCGGGAAAGATAAAGACCTGGTTCTGCTCCATCACCTGCTGCACTTCTGCGGCGGTGTAGGTCTTTCCCCCGTAGGCGAGCCCTGTGCCAAGGTCGTAGGACTCAAGCAGGTCTGCGGCGAAGTTGATGCAGATCTCGCAGCTTCCCCACTCGCGGGCGTGCTGGCCGCCAATGAAGAGCATCGAAGGACGGTTATCGAGCGGCCCCAGGCCGAGCCTGATCGCATGGCTCGTCCGGCCTTCATGGGTGAGATTGGGCCGGGTGATGAGCTCGCGAAGGGTGGGATAACTGGCGCTGAGGGCCTGTATGGCGGATTCGA
>JBAZFD010000213.1:0-4475 GCA_041653575.1 Thermodesulfovibrionales bacterium | reverse complement strand
CTCAGCCGGGGAGATCCATCCACGTCGCCTCCGCCCAGCCGGGCAGCAACAGCGATTTCCTTAACGATCTTGGTGAATATCTTACCCCTCTTGGCGTCTGTGGCCGCCTTCTTATGCTTTATCTGAGACCATTTGGAATGACCTGACATCATCAACCTCCTGAAATATAAACAGAATCTTTTATAATACCCTCAATAAAATGAGACTGTCAAGAACGGAAGACGCCGAAACCCGGCAGCAAAGCGGGTTTGCTACAAAACTGTGAGTTACAGGATTGCGTCCTTCAGTGCGTCCCTGCAGGGACAGCCGCGGGTTCCGGCCACAGCCCTGACAGCCTCCCTGAGGAGAATCCTGACGCGGGAAAGGGAGTCCTCCATGGTTTCTATCACCTCAGTGGTAGTGAGCTTGCTCGCTGATATGCCCGCTGCGTAGTTGGTCACCACGGCGATGCCTGCCATGCAGATCTCCAGCTCACGGGCCAGGACAGCCTCAGGCATACCTGTCATGCCCACTACATCAGCGCCGATCCGGGAGAAAAACCTGATCTCCTGCGCTGTCTCCAGGCGGGGGCCGTTGACGCAGATGTAGGTCCCCCTCTCTGCCACGGGGATACCCGACTCACGCGATACGCCGAGGATTGCATCCCTCATCTCAGGACAGTAAGGGTCTGTGAAGTCCACATGGACCACCCTTCCCTCTTCGTAAAAGGTGGAGGGCCTTGCCCCTGCGGTCATGTCTATGATCTGATCGAGAATAACAATGCTCCCGGGAGGCATCCCCCTGTTTATGCCGCCAACGGCATTGACGGTGATGATCCTCTCAACGCCGAGGGACCTGAACCCCCAGATATTGGCCCTGTAGTTGACCCTGTGGGGAGGGATAGCATGGGGGGAACCGTGACGGGGGAGGAATATGATATCCCGGCCATCAAGGCTGCCGATCCTGTAATCCGACGAGGGCTCGCCGAAGGGGGTGGAGACAGTCCGTTCCTCCCTCATCTCAAGTCCTGCCATCTCATAGATACCGCTTCCGCCGATGAGGCCTATTGGCGGCATCTCAGGACCTCTCCTTCAGCTCACGGGACTTTTCCAGGAGCTTCTGCCGTGTCTCCTCCCTGAACCTCTCAAGCCTTTCCTCGACCTCGGGGTACTTGTTGGAGAGAATGGAGCAGGCGAGGTAAGCCGCGTTCTTTGCGCCGTCTATGGCAACAGTGGCGACAGGGATGCCGGGAGGCATCTGGACCGTGGCGTAAAGGGCGTCAACGCCTGCCAAGGCCCCTGACTTCAGGGGGACGCCGATCACAGGAAGGGTAGTATAGGAGGCAATGACGCCAGCCAGGTGCGCTGCCATGCCTGCGCCTGCGATGATCACCTCAATCCCTCTCTCCCTGGCTGTACGGCTGTACTCAGCAGTCTTGTCCGGGAGCCTGTGGGCGGAGCTGATGTCCATCTCATAGCTCACTCCCATATCCCTCAGCACCTCTCCCGCCTTCTCCATCACAGGCAGATCGCTGTCGCTGCCCATGATGATCCCCACCAATGCCTTTCCCACTAAGCTCCCCTCCTCATTGACTCAAGCCTTGCGATCCTCTCCTCAATAGGCGGATGGGTACTGAAGAGCTTCAGGAGCCCGCCGCCGGTGAGGGGATTCACGATGAACATATGCGATGTTGCAGGTGTTGCGTCCTCCATGGGTATTCGCTGTGAAGCCATATGGAGCTTCTTCAGCGCATTGGCGAGATAGAGGGGGTTACCCGCTATCGCTGCCCCGCCCTGGTCGGCCCCGTACTCCCTTGAACGGGAGATGGCCATCTGCACCAGCATGGCGGCGATCGGCCCCACGATCATCATCACAATGGCTGCGATAGGGCTTCCGCCCTCATCATCGTCGCGCCTGCCGCCGAAGATCATCCCCCACTGGGCTATCTGGGCAAGATAACTGATCGCGCCCGCTATGGTTGCTGCAACGGTGCTCACCAGAATGTCCCTGTGCTTGATATGGGCGAGCTCGTGGGCGATAACGCCTTCAAGCTCCTCCCGCGAGAGTATCCTCATGATCCCCGTAGTCACGGCAACTGCTCCGTGCTGGGGGTTCCTGCCGGTGGCGAAGGCGTTGGGCTGGGCCTCGTCCATGATGTATACCCTGGGCATGGGCAGCTCGGCCCTGTGGCTGAGCCTTCTCACCATGCCGTAGAGCTCGGGGGACTCCGCCTCAGTCACCTCTTTGGCGCCGTACATCTTCAGCACGATCTTGTCGCTGAACCAGTAGCTGACAAAGTTCATGCCGAAGGCCATAATAAGGGCAAAGGTCATCCCTGTCTTTCCGCCGATAGCTCCTCCGACGAGCACCAGCATAAGGGTAAGGGTGACCATAAGGACCATTGTCTTCAATCCGTTCATCTTCTCATACCTCCTCAAAGAGCTGAGCTTTTGTGCAAATGAAAAAGACCTTTACCACGATGTCATTATGTATATGATAACTCATCATGGTAAAGGTCTCGCTTATCAGGTATTCCCAACCACCGGTACCGGTCGGCTCAAAGGCCGACGTGTTGACGATATTCGATGTGCCAGCTACTCCCCTTTACTCTTCTGAGATTACCCAAAGGCCTGGAAGTTTGTCAACAACGGCTCGGACCTCCCTGCAAGGCAAAGGCACTATGAGGACATGGCAAAAAAGACACCAATTACTTGAACAGTAAGGGAACAGGTCAACATGAGATTGAGGCAGTTTCTTCCGTTGGAAAAGAGTATTACCTCTCATGACCGCTTCGGGTCGAAACCCTCTTTGGAGGCCACCCCTCAGGCAGATGCTGACTCAGGGGTGCGTTTCGGTATTGAAGGCAGGGAGGGATATGGCTATGCCCTAATCCCTCCCTCCTCTGGATCAGTGGCAGCGTCCGCCGCATCCGCCGCAGGAATGGCCGCTTTTGGGCTGGGGCTCCGGCTGTTTCTGCACATTGCCGCTGCCGCAGGCAGGGCATTTCACCCTCTCTGCTGCATGACCCTCGATCTGGGGCACTGCGTACTCTTCACCGCAGGACATACAAAGATATTTTACGTTCATCTCTTTCCTCCTTTTTGTTGTTTACCTCTGAAGCCTCGGCTTCGCCCCCAGCTTGTACAGGATGTTTGCCATGAGGCAGAACCCTGTGAAGGCGAAGATGAGGAGGTTTACACCAACCAGTCCTGTAAGGATCAGCCACCAGGGGCTGTGAACCGCAGCCAGGATTGCGCTTGCCAGGCTGAAGGCCCCGGCGATGAGCCATATAATCCTCTCCAGATACCATCCATCCGTTTGTGCCATGTACATGACATTGCCTCCTTGGTTGTTATTGTATTTTGCAGGGGCGTATGGTCTACGCCCCTGCATTGCGCATTCAGCATCACGCCTTACGTCGTTTTCTTCTTCATATCCCACTGTTTGTACAGATAGTAGAGCACAGGAACCATGGTCCTGGACAGGAGGGTGGCAGCCACCTCTCCGGCCATGAGTGATATGGCCATCCCCTGGAATATGGGATCAAAGAGTATCACTGATGACCCCACCACAACCGCCGCAGCGGTGAGGAGCATGGGCCTGAACCTGATGATGCCTGCCTGGACCACCGCCTCCTTGAGGGCGACCCCTTCGGAGAGCTTCAGCTCGATGAAGTCCACGAGGATGATGGAGTTCCTCACCACGATTCCCGCGCCGGCGATGAAGCCGATCATGGAGGTGGCGGTGAAGAAGGCCCCCATGGCTGCGTGGCCGGGAAGTATGCCTACCAGGGAGAGCGGTATGGGAGCCATGATCACAATGGGGATGATGAAGGAGCGGAACCAGCCCACTACCATCACATAGATCAGGATCATCACCGCTGCGAAGGCGATCCCCAGGTCCCTGAAGACTTCGTAGGTGATGTGCCACTCGCCGTCCCACTTCATGGCGTACTGATCCTCCTGCGAGGGCTGTTCGGCAGTGTGCTGCTTCAGCTCATACCCCTCGGGGAGCTTGAGTTTTTTGATCTCATCACCCATCTGCATGATGGCGTAGACAGGGCTCTCAGCTGTGCCTGCCACATCTCCTGTGACATAGACCACACTCCTGAGGTTTTTCCTGTAGAGGGCCTTGTCTTCATTCCCCTCTTTGACCCTGATGAGTTCCGAGAGGGAGACAGGGACTCCCGAGGCCGAGGTCAGGCTGATCCGGCTGAGGTTTGCTATATCGGCCCTCTCCCTGATGGGTGCCCGCAGGGATATCTCCACAGGCTCCTTTTCCCTCTCCATATGGGCAAGGCCTGCTGTCATCCCCCCCATGGCAGCCTTCAGGGTCTGTGATACCTCTTCAGCGCTGATGCCATGGTAAGCGGACTTCTCCTTGTCCACCTCAAAGGTGAGCTTCTTCTGGTCATCCTCAACGTACCAGTCTATATCAACTACGCCGGGTGTCTTTTCGAATATTCCCTTGATCTCTCCGGCGATCGCCACCTGCCT
>JBAZFD010000212.1:0-4529 GCA_041653575.1 Thermodesulfovibrionales bacterium | reverse complement strand
CTGCATCATATCCGAGGCGGCTGAGGAGCTGAAGAGCCTGGCAGAACATGCTCAGATCCCTGTCGCCATGACCCTTATGGGACTCGGCGCCTTCCCCGGCACCCACGACCTCTCCCTGGGGATGCTGGGAATGCACGGAACCTTCTTTGCCAATAAGTCGGTCCAGGATGCCGACCTTCTCATTGCCATAGGCATGAGGTTTGACGACAGGGTGACAGGAAAGATAGAGGGTTTTGCGCCCCACGCCAAGATCGTCCATATAGACATAGACCCCACCTCCATCAGGAAGAACGTGCGGGTGGACATCCCCATTGTGGGTGATGTGAAACGGGTGCTCACCTCCCTGAACCAGACCCTCAGGGAAGAGGTGAAGGCTCAGTGGGACGAGGTGAGAAAGGCCTGGCTCAACCAGGTCTCCGACTGGAAGAAAGAGCATCCCATGGACTATACCTTCAGCAAAGAGGTGATCAAGCCCCAGTTTGTTGTGGAGAAGATCGATGAGCTCACCAAGGGAGATGCCATCATCACCACAGAGGTGGGCCAGAACCAGATGTGGGCTGCCCAGTTCTACAAGTTCGACAAGCCCCGGAGATTCCTCACCTCAGGCGGTCTGGGCACCATGGGATACGGCTTCCCTGCTGCCCTGGGCGCACAGATGGCTTTCCCCGACAAGCTGGTCATTGACATCGCAGGAGACGGCAGCATACAGATGAATATCCAGGAGCTGGCTACTGCGGTGATCTACAAGCTCCCGGTGAAGGTGGCGATCCTGAACAACCGTTTCCTCGGGATGGTAAGGCAGTGGCAGGAGCTCTTCTACAATGAGAGATACTCCCATGTGGACCTCGATGTGGTCCCCGACTTCGTTGAGCTTGCCCACGCTTACGGCGCTGTTGGGCTGAGGGCCACAAAGCCCAGCGAGGTGGAGCCTGTCCTGAAGGAGGCCTTCAGGACGAAGAGACCGGTGTTCATGGATTTTGTGATTGACTGGAAGGAAAAGGTCTATCCTATGGTCCCGGCAGGCGCCACGCTGGATACCATGCTCTTTGAGGAGAGGGAGAAGAAGCCCGCCAAGAAACTCAAGGCGGTGAAATAAGGAGGTTATGCATGAGACATACCATATCTGTCCTTGTTGAGAATAAATTCGGCGTCCTCTCCCGTGTTTCAGGTCTCTTCAGCGGCAGGGGATACAACATAGAGAGTCTCTCTGTAGGTGAGACCACAGACCCTAATGTCTCCGTCATGACCATAGTCACAACCGGAGATGACTGGGTGATTGAGCAGATCACCAAGCAGCTGAACAAGCTCATTGATGTGATAAAGGTGGTGGACTTCACCGAGCTGGAGCATGTTGAGCGGGAGATGATCCTCGTGAAGGTCTCCCCCAGGCAGGAGAACAAGGCCGAGGTCCTGAGGATCGCCGAGATCTTCAGGGGAAGGGTGGTTGACTCCAGCCCCACTACCTACACCATTGAGATCACCGGCGATGAGCGGAAGATAGAGGCCTTTATCGAGCTCATCAAGCCCATGGGGATCAAGGAGTTTGTAAGGACCGGAAAGGTCGCCCTGGCCCGTGAGATCACTAAGAAGAAGCTTTAGGAATAAAGGGGGCAACCCTCTTTCTGACCGAAGGGGAAGAAGAAACATCATCACCATGTACAGAACGGGCATCCATGAATGGATGCCCGTTTGAAAGAGGAGGATCATGAACAATAAGGTATATCTCATTGATGTCACAAATAGAGACGGGGTCCAGACATCGCGGATACTGCTGCCCAAGCTCTCAAAGACGATGCTGAACCTCTATCTCGACGAGATGGGCATCTATCAGAGCGAGATCGGGTTCCCCACACTCAAGCACGAGGTGAGCTACATAAACGCCAACCTTGAGCTCGCAAAGCAGGGTGCCTTCAAAAGGACACACCTGGAGGGATGGTGCAGGGCCATTGCAGAGGATGTGAAGCTCGCCTTCAAGAACTGCCCCGGCCTCAGGCACCTGAACATCTCCATGTCCACCTCCGAGATTATGCTCAGCGGAAAGTTCCAGGGGAAAAAAGACTGGAAGGACATACAGAAAGGCGTTCAGGATGCGGTTAAGCTGGCAAAGGAGCTCGGCGCAGAGACTGTGGGTATAAATGCAGAGGACGCCTCAAGGACAGAGCTGGACAGGCTTATCGATTTCGCCCTCGCCGGAAAGGAGGCGGGAGCCGACAGGTTCCGTTACTGCGATACCCTGGGAGCCGATGATCCCATCACCATTTATGAGAGGATCAAGGCCCTCTCCTTAGCCACCAGGTTCCCTGTTGAGATGCACTGTCACAACGACTTGGGCATGGCAGAGGCGGTATCTGTTGCAGGCGCACAGGGTGCGATAGAGGCCGGTGTGGACGCCTACATCAATACCACAGTCAACGGCTACGGCGAGAGGGCAGGAAACTGCGACCTCGTCTCCACCGTCCTGGCGCTGAAGTTTTCCCACGGTCTCAAGGACAAGCTGCCCCTTGACGAGCATGTTGACCTCAAGAGGGCATGGCACATTGCCAAGTACGCCTCCTATGCCTTCAACCTCCCCATTCCCATCAGCCAGCCCGGAGTGGGCGCAAACGCCTTTGCCCATGAGTCCGGCATACACGCCGACGGCGCGTTGAAGGACAGGAGAAACTACGAGCTCTACGACCCCGAGGATGTGGGAAGGGGCGAGCCCGAGCTCCTCGAGACAGGCCGCGTCATCACCACCGGAGAGTACGGCGGGATCAAGGGCTTCAGACACGTCTACAGCAAGCTGGGAATCGAGTTCCATGACGACAACGAGGCCCGGAGGGTCCTGGAGCTGGCCCAGTACGCTAACCTCCACACCCAGAAGCCCCTCACCGACGACGAGCTGAGGCTCATCGCCAAGTACCCCGACATCGTAAGAAATATCCTGACAATGAATCCATAGAGTTCTTGAAGGGGATTCCGGTTCCCGGCATCCCCTTCAATGCCTTCCTCCTCTCCTCCGTACGTCACTTCACGGCAGTCCTTGAGTTTTAGAGACAATTTTTTCCATTATAGAGTATGTTTTTCCGATGGATGAATCCCGGGCATCAGCGGGATTTTGTGATGTGTCTACAAACAAGCAGAACAGGGAGGAGAGCATGGCAATAATAAACGGCACGTCTGGAGATGAGACGCTCAACGGCACAGCGGGAGCTGACACCATCAACGGCTTTGGAGGGAACGATATTCTCAACGGCCTCGGAGGGAATGATACCCTCAATGGAGGAGGGGGCAACGATACCCTGAACGGCGGCGCTGGAGCTGACACAATGTCCGGGGGCACAGGGAATGACATTTACTATGTAACGGCTGCGGGTGACGTTGTGACAGAAAACGCCGGGGAGGGGACGGACAGGGTTAACAGTTCAATCAGCTACACCCTTGGGGCAAACGTAGAGAAGCTGACGCTGACCGGAACGGCTGACATTAACGGAACGGGCAACGACCTGAACAACGTGATTACCGGCAACAGCGGAAGCAACACCCTCACAGGCGGAGCAGGGAACGACACCCTCAACGGCGGCACCGGGAACGACATCCTGAACGGTGGCGCCGGAGCCGACACGATGGCTGGCGGCACAGGGAGTGATATCTACTACGTGGACAATGCCGGAGACGTGGTGACCGAGAACGCCGGGGAGGGGACGGACAAGGTCAACAGCTCAATCAGCTACACCCTTGGTGCGAACGTGGAGAACTTGACCCTGACAGGCACGGCCAATATCAACGGCACAGGCAACAGTCTGAACAACGTGCTCACCGGAAACAGCGGGAAGAACACACTCACCGGAGGAGCCGGTAACGATACCCTCAATGGCGGCTCGGGCGATGATACGATGAGGGGAGGCGTGGGGAATGACAGCTATAGTGTGGACAGCGCCGGAGACGTGGTGACGGAGAACGTGGGGGCCGGGACGGACAAGGTGAACAGCTCCATCAGTTACACCCTCGGTGAGAACCTGGAGAACCTGACTCTGACCGGCACTGACGGCATCAACGGCTACGGTAATAACCTTAACAACGTGATCACCGGCAACAGCGGGAGCAACTACCTCGACGGCGGCGTGGGAAATGACACCCTCAACGGCGGTTCCGGCAACGACAGCCTCTACGGCAACGACGGTAATGACAGCCTCAACGGCGGCTCCGGGGCGGACAGCCTTGACGGAGGGACTGGGGCGGATACGATGGCAGGCGGCTCAGGGAATGACTCTTACTACGTGGACAACGCAGGCGACGTGGTGACGGAGAGCGAGGGGCAGGGGGCATCGGAGTGGGTCAACAGCACTGTCACCTACACACTCGGTGCGAACCTGGAGAATCTGGGTCTGCAGGGTACGGCGGATATCAACGGCACGGGCAACGAGCTGGACAACTCCCTCTACGGCAACGACGGAGTCAATGTCCTCACCGGCGGGGCCGGAGACGATTACCTCAGCGGAGGCGTGGGCGCGGACACGATGAGAGGCGGCTCAGGGAATGACACTTAC
>JBAZFD010000211.1:295-4540 GCA_041653575.1 Thermodesulfovibrionales bacterium | reverse complement strand
CCTTCTCCCAGTCAAAGGAGGCGTCCGAGGCCCTGGACTCAAGAAGATCAAAAACAGCCACCCGATCCTGGAGCTCGTTGCACTGCATGAGAGCCTGCTTCTGCACCTCGTAGAGGTCAGTATCCAGCCTCACCGCGTCGGGGAAGAGGATGATCGTGGGCTCGTCCTTCTTCTTCAGGGCAGCAAGCCCCTTCTCAAAGGGTGACTTGGCAGGAGAGTCCTTGTAGGAGCCCACTGATATGATGTAGCAGTTCCCTCCGCCGTTGGCGAAAAAGAGCCTGAGGCTGTCGTAGAGGTAGAAATTGGAGTCAATCTCATAGGTTCCCACCATATTGTTCTCATCGAGGGCAATATCCTGGACAGAGACCTGGGGTGCCCCGCCGAATATCCTCTCGTATTCCAGCAGAGAGGTGACCCTCGTGGGCACAAACCTGAGATCGCCGGGACCGAACTCATCAGCCTTTTCCGTGTAACCGATAAAGGCAGGCACCGCTGTCTCCACCTCAGCCACCGACGGAGGAAAGAGGGGAATCTCCTCCACATAAACCCCAGGGGACTTGTACTGAGCCATAACGACCTCCTTGCAGCGAAATTTCAGATTCTTTTTTTCTCTTCCGCAGTCAGGGGTTCACCCGCCTGACTATCGGTACCCATATCAAATGTACACAAAGATCTCGGAATATACCCTGCCCTCTTCAGGAGATGGGGTGATCGCCCGGTATGACCCGTTGGGCAAGCCGTCGATCTCAAACACCCCTGGGCTGCTGCCGCTGACCTTCTTCAGCTGTATCCCCTTGACAGGACTGTCATGGAGACCGATCTCCTTTGTAGAGACAAAGGGGACAGCCTGCATCCCCTCAGCAAGGACAACAGGGGCGAGCCTGCTGAAGGAGACGCCGGGATCAGGGAATGCTATGGAAAGGTCCTCAGGGGCAACGCCGGTCCTGTATTTGAGGACCACATAATACCTCCAGTATGGCCTCCGCCTGTCGAGCCTCACGGTATAGGTCCTGTGTGTTGCGTCATGGAGGCTGTCTGTACACCTGTAGGCAGGAGGCACGGCATTGCTGATGAAGATATCAATGACCCCGAAGCCTGCCTGGGCAGAGAGCTCGTTGCTTGCATAGAACTTCAGTTTCTGCACACCATCGGTCTTCAGGAGGTATCTGCCCGGCTCAGACAACCTCACCGCGCATGAGCAGATCCCCTCCACGGCAGGGACTGTCTCCTTCTGCACCGTCCTCCCCCCTTCGTCAACAACCTCCACTGAGCCGAAGGCGCCGGCAGAGCTGAAGCTCTGCATGAATGACAGGGGCCTCAGGTCAATGAGATCGTCATTTGAAAGAAACCCTCCAACGGTGTCTGAGGTCAGCAGGAGAAGCCCATTCTTCTGGTTGCTGATGAGATTGCTCATCCTGTAGATCCTGCCTTGGGTACTCTCAAGGGGAAGGTCGGAATAGCTGACGAGAAAAGGGGTTGTTGGCCTGAGACAGAAAGAGAGCCTCAGCTCACCATCCAGGGGAGCCACAGGATGGGTCTTGTTGTCCTGGCCTTTGAAGGCCTCGTAGAGGACTGTGCACCCCTTGGGGCTCCTCCTGAAGAGAAGCCTCTGGTCCTTCATGAGCCTTGCGGTCTCCGCAGCAGGCTCTATGGCAAAATCCTCGTTCAAGCCTGAGCTGTGGTAGAAATGGCTGATCTCTATATCAAAGAGCCTCTCGAAGCCGTATCTCATGAGCGCAGATCCATGGCTGCGATATTGAAGCGCCCCAGGGGCGGCGCCTCGTCCGCCTTCTGCCCCTCCTGGATGGTGATAAGCCTGACCTTGTACATCACCGAAGGAAGGTACTTCGCCCCCAGCGAGCCCCAGAGGTGGTTCTGCTGCTCAAAGCTGAGGGAATGAAGCTCCACTATCAGCTTCTCTATGGAGCTGTGGAGGCCGGGTGTGTTCTGCCTCGTAAAGACCCCTTTGCTCTGGAAAAAACGGATGGCGCCTGAGAGGTATTCCAGGCCTGTGCTGTAGGTGCTGAAGTTCGCTGAGATGAGGATGTAGAGATTGAGCTTGATCTCGGGGTTCTGATGGGAAACCTGGCCATTGGGGGCAAAGGAGACGGCTGTCTGGGATTTCATCACCCGCTCCTCCTCCACGTTCACCAGGGTCAGGGCAAGGGAGTTGTCGGGGATGGCGATGCTCCCGTCGTATTTGATCACAGGCGTGAGATAAATGACCGCTTCGCTGGTCACATTCAGCTCAGGCAGACGGGCGATATAGCTGTACATGCCGCTCTTCAGAGCGTCAAGGCATTTTCCTATCATCGAAGCACCCCACTCTTTATCTCTTTTTTTGAGTCAGGTGAGCCTGTATTGATGCATTCGCAAAAGTCCTAAATTGTCACCCTGAGCTTGTCGAAGGGTAATCCAAGCAGTTGATTTGTCTCGATGGTTCGACAAGCTCACCATGACATTTCAACCGTTTTCAGACTTTTTGCGAATGCATCTGTATTGAGCCTTCAGCACGGCGCAGCAACCTTAAAACAACATGAGAAATTTCTATCATGAAAGACAGAGACTGTCAAGAAAAATGTGCTCCCAGAATCCAGCATCAACTTTGCGCAGGGATGCATTCGAACGGTTTCAGCGGGCCGTCGTGCCTCACCGCAACGGTGAGGCGGCCCGGTGCCTCGGAGCGAAGCGAGAATGAGGGAGAATGCTTCCCCGCGCAAACACCAGTTTTTTTTGATGGTGGATTTTGGGCTCCTGAAAGCGGCGGGTGGGGTGATCAGCGTATTCCTTATCAGTCCGGTTCTTCCATGGGACAGGCAAGAGAGACCCTGTTTCTGCCGTTACGCTTGGAGACATAAAGGGCCTTGTCTGCGGCCTCTATCAGGATTTTTTCCGAGCTCTCCCTTTGGGGAAAGGCCGTAGCCACCCCCACGCTGACGGTAAGGACCTTCTGATCCTCAGTATAGTCATGGCGGATATTGAGATTGCGGACAGCGAGGCATACATTTTCCGCAATTTTTGATGCCTGTTCAGCATCGGTGTTCACCAGGACGATAGCAAACTCCTCCCCCCCGTACCGCGCGACACGATCACCGGCCCGCTTGCCGAAGGCTGCAATTGCTTCAGCCACTTTTATCAGACACGCATCGCCTGCCTGATGGCCGTAGTTGTCGTTATAATTCTTGAACCAATCGATATCCAGGAGGATCAGGGACAAGGGCGTCTGCATCCTGACTGCCCTGAGCCATTCCTCATGCAGGTATTGATCGAAATATCCGCGGTTTGCCAATCCGGTAAGGAAGTCGGTGAGAGATAAGGCAAGGGCCTTTTCTTCTGCCATTTTTCTTGCAGTGATATTCTGGTGGGAAATAACAACCCTGGCAGGACCCTCCCATTGCAGGGGCGTTACGTTCATCATGAACCATCGCATCTCTTCAGGACTGTGGCAGGGATATTCAAAATAACAGGCATCCTGTTCCTTCTTTATCACGCTCCTGATACCTGAGGCGGCCTTCGGGGCAAATTCATCGCCTGACCCGGCAGAGCGATCACAGACCCCCAGATAGTTGACCCCCTGCCAGTCCTTATTGATCTCAGCTCCGTTTTCATTGCCGAAGGCAATCCATGCCCTGTTTACCCACTGGATTGTCCCTTCCGGATCAACAACTGCAATGTGTTCAGGAACCGAATCAACAACAGCCCTGAAAAACTCCCATGACCGGATCTTGCTTCCTCTGTCAATCTTTTCCATTGCTCCCCCAGTCTTTCCCTCTGGAATGGAAGACCTCTTCGCAGCTCAGTCAGCAGAAGAGCTGTCATCACAACTCTGCTCTGATCCCCGGCCCCAGATCCGATCAAAGCATTCGGGGTAGAGTTTCCTGGCGCACTCGGGACATATCCCGTGGCTGAACTCCGCTCCTGAGTGCTCGCTGATGTAGGACTCTATCTGGGTCCAGTACCCCTTGTCGTCCCTGATCTTCTTGCAGGAAGAGCAGATGGGGAGAAGCCCGCTCAGGGTCTTTACCTTTGCAAGGGCCTCGCTGAGCTCAACGATGAGTCTCTCTCTTTCCTCCTCAGCCTTCTTGCGGGATGTGATATCCCGCGCAATGGTTGAGGCCCCGATAATATTGCCGGTTCTATCCCTGATCGGCGACACGGTCAGCGAAACATTGATCAGCGTCCCGTCCTTTCTCCTCCTCAGGGTCTCATAATGTCTCACCTTCTCCCCTCTCTGGAGTCTTGCAA
>JBAZFD010000211.1:0-285 GCA_041653575.1 Thermodesulfovibrionales bacterium | reverse complement strand
CAGACAGGCCCTCAGGAAGCAGGAGGGATATGGGCTTGCCTACTGCCTCGTTCTCCGAATAACCGTACATCTGCTCAGCGCCGGGATTCCAGGTCAGGATCTCTCCGTTGAGGCTTTTGCCGATGATGGCATCATCGGAGGACCGGACAATGGACGCTGTTTTCAGGAGCTCCTCCTCCATTCTCCTCCTCTCCGTTATATCGGCGACACCTGCGATTGCCCCGGCATAGTTTCCCGCTTCATCATAGAGCGGAGCTGTCTCAAGAGAGGTGTAAATCCTCGTGC
>JBAZFD010000210.1:0-4555 GCA_041653575.1 Thermodesulfovibrionales bacterium | reverse complement strand
TTCCTCTCTCCTCCGAGCCGCTTGCGCACACCTTCTATGGTGTACTTTTCCTCATAGAGGAGGCTCTTGATCCGGAGGATGAGATCGATCTCTTTCCTCGTGTATACCCGTTGGCCTGACTTGCTTTTTTTGGGACTGAGAAAGGGAAATTCCTCTTCCCAGTACCGCAGCACGTAGGACTCTACTCCTACAATACTGCCGACCTCCCCTATCCTGTAGAACAGCTTCTGGGGGAAGGCCCCTGCATCCAACGGCGATTTCAAGGGGTCCTGCATCCCTCTCCGTTGAGTCTCGGCAACGAGTTTTTACTATAACTCAGGTACTGCCAAAAAATCAAGTCCTTTTTTGCTATACCTTTTCAATAAGCCCCTTCAACTGGTCGCTCGCCTTGAAGGTCACAACACGACGGGGAGATATCTCTACCTCTTCCTTCGTCTTGGGATTCCTTCCGATGCGGGCGCCCTTCTTCCTCACGTTGAAGGTCCCGAAGCCGGATATTTTAATGGACTCTCCTGCAATGAGAGTCTGCTTGATCGTATCAAAGACGACCTCCACTATCTCATGGGATTCATTCTTGGGGAGCCCTACCCTTTCAAATACCATATTTACGATATCAGCCTTTGTCATAAACGACCTAAACCCCTCTTCGACATCCGTAATCTCTGCTCACGAGAGACCGCTAATTTTATTTGCTGGCAATGCCTGTTGTCAAGAGGGAAAAAGAGTCCCTGGAAGGGCAAAACCAAATTGACTCTGCACAGCTTTTTCTGGTATTGTTAAAAATTACAGAAAATCCCTAAAGAGGCGAATGCTATGAAAGATAAGGGGAAAGCAAAGGCCGTCAAGGAATTATCCCTCAGGGAGCAGCGGATCCTTGAGATCAAAAAAACCCTCATTCATCAGAAGGATATCCTCCTCGCTGAGGCGGGTATCGCCCGTAACGCCCTCCCTGAAGAGACCCTCTTCCCTGAGCTGGGAGACCAGGCATCAGCAGAAATAGACAGGAACTTTATGCTGAAGCTGAGGGGAAGGGAGAGGCATCTCCTCAAGAAAATCGATGAAGCGATTGAAAAGATCGAAAGCGGCGAGTACGGCATATGCGAAGTCTGCGGTGAGGAAATCACCATACAGAGGCTTCAGGCCCGACCTGTGACAACAATGTGCATAGAATGCAAGACAGAGCAGGAAGAAGAGGAGAAGCTCAGGGAGACCAGATAGTCTCCCTACATCCTCCCCCCGCCGCCCCCCCATTCCTTCCTCACTGACTCCCCGATCATATTGAAGCAAAAGGCAGTGATCGATATGGCCAGACCGGGAAAGAGGACTGTCCAGGGGGCGGTCAGGATATAGGCCCTGCCGGAGCTTACCATGGAGCCCCATGAAGGCATCGGCGGCTGCACGCCAAGGCCGAGAAAACTCAGTGTCGCTTCAGTAAGGATATACCCTCCCAGTTTCACCCCCATCATCACCACAAGAAGAGGTATGCAGGTCGGGGCGATGTGCGAGAAGACCACCCGGAAACCGCTGCACCCTATTGCGCGGGCTGCGTCCACAAAAGGCATCCCCCTCACGGTGAGCACATGTCCCCTGATAACCCTGGCAACGGATGTCCAGCCCACCGCTGATATGGCAACCATCACCGTTGTCGGTCCCGGCGGAAGGATAAGGGATATGGCAATGGCCAGGAGGAGCGAGGGGAAGGAGAGCATGAAGTCCACAAGGGCCATTACAGCCATATCCACCCTCCCCCCCAGATATCCTGAGACCAGACCGACAACCAGACCGATCCCTGCCGAAATAAATGCGGCGACAACAGCCACGCCAAGGGATATCCTGCCGCCGAAGACAATACGGGAGAGGATGTCCCTGCCCTTGTGATCCGTTCCGAGGAGATGGTTCAGTCCGGGAGGCTCCCTGAGGGAGTCCAGGTCTATCCTCGTGGGATCAGGAAGGGGAAGCAAAGGCGCAAAGAGGGCCGCAGCCACGAAGAGGAGAATAATAAAAAGAGGAATTGAAAAAATGGCGCTCCTGGCAGGTGGAAGAGTAGTCATGAGCGTCCTGCAGCGTATCGCTCAATTCTCTTTTCCATGGAGCCTCACCCGAGGATCAAGGGCATGATAAACAATGTCGGTAATGGTGTTGACAAGGACAAAGACTATGGTGCCCACAATGATGCACCCCATGATGACCGGATAATCCCTTTTGATGATCCCCTCCATGGTGAACCGTCCTATGCCGTCCCACCCGAAGATGGTCTCCGTCACCACAGCGCCGTTGAGATAGCTCCCGAAATCCAGGCCGATGATGGTCACCACAGGGATAATCGCATTCCTGAGGACATGGATAAACCGGATCCTCAGGGGCCTGAGCCCCTTTGCCGTAGCTGTCCTCACATAGGCCATCTCCCTGACCTCAAGGACCGAGGCCCTTGTAACGCGGATCAGGGTGGCCATGGCAGGGACTGCAAGGACCGCCGCCGGAAGGATGAGGAACCTGATCCCCCCTGTCCCTGAAGGGGGAAGCCATTTCAGCCTGAGACTGAAGACAAGCATCACAACAATACCCAGCCAGAAGACAGGAATGCTCAGACCTGCCATGGACAGGGCGTCAACAAAGCGGCCCCACCTTACTCCGCCGTATACTGAAACGATCCCCAGGATCACCCCCAGGGGGACAGCCATGAGCATTGAGGCAAGGGCAAGCCGGATCGTCCGGGGGAACTTCCCCATAATGTCGGCAAAGACATCCCTCTGGGTATAGTAGGACCTCCCCATGTCTCCCTTCAGGAGGAGCAGGAGATACCCTCCGTATTGTCTCATCACTCCCTTGTCCAGCCCCAGCTCCCGCCTCATCTCCTCCATGACGGAAGGATCGGCGCGCTCTCCAACCAGGGCCAGCACAGGGTCTCCAGGAAGGGCCTTGAGGAGGAGGAAGGCGCTGAAAGTCACTGCGGCGAGAAGAGGGACAAGGAGGAGAATCCTCTTTCCTATGTAGGGGATGATGGCGCACCTCGGCAATTGAAGAGATATTTCCTATGGTATCATTAACCTACAGAGACCATCCACCTGAAAACTCAATGGGAATCATTCCCTTATGGTCAGGTATCCTGACAGGAGTATCATAGCACCGCCTGTAACGGTCTTTATATCCACCGCCTCACTGAAAAAGAACAATCCCCAGATGATCGCCAGGACAGGCTCAATGTATCCCAGAATGGCGGTCCTGTTCGCTGTGGTGAATTTCACCCCCCTGAAATAGAGGATCGGCGCAACAGTGGAATGGATAACTCCCATGACGGCAAAGGCCCATAGGGATGAAGAGACATTGCCGGGGATCTCCAGAAAGGGGATAAGCATAAGGGCAATGAAGAGGTTCTGGAAGAAGGTCAGGACCAGGGGATGAAACCCCTGGGACAGTTTCCTGATGACAATGATGAGGAGCGCATAGGCAAGACCTGACACAAGCCCAGCCACAATGCCTATGGTGTTCCCATCTCCAGCCAGAAAGGCGTCGAGGAATTCACCGGCTGATATACCCAGCATGATCCAGAGCCCTGCGCTCGCAAGGGCGACAGCCCCCATGGCCCTGGCGGTGATCCGCTCCTTCAGGATAAAGGGGGCAAGGAAGGCCACAATCACCGGGGCGGTATAGTGGGTCAGCACCGCATTTGCAATGGAGGTCTTCTGGTAGGCGTAGTAAAAAGAGAAGGTGTTCACAAGGCTGATGACAGCCAGCAGAAGGAGGGAGGCCATTCCCCTGAGGCCCGGCAGATCCTTCCTCAGGTCGGTCCTGAGGATCATCAGCCCTATGATGGAGACCGATATGAGGCAGGGGAAAAAGAGGAGAAGGGCAGCGGGCATCCCCGAGTACCTGATCACAACCCCCAGGCTGCTCCAGAGTGCTATGGCTGAAAGGATTGAAAACATGCTCAGCGGATGAGGGACTCTGCCTGGGTCCTGACTAAGCAGCCCTTAGTGATCCTGCTTTTCAGAATGTTGTCAGAACTGACAGCTGGGAAGATGGAGCTCTCATGTTTCATGGCAGCCCCTATGATACCACATCCCCATCAGAGACCCGCCATAAACAAAAAACCTGGGATCGGTTGATTGATTCATCAAAGTGCGGTATAAGTAAGGTACTGTATCGATGAATCCTTAAACCCAAAGGAGGGATTTATGGAAATTGTCTCTGTCTTGAAGGAGGCGGTGGAGGTAGTAAAGAAAAACCCTATCATCTTTGTCCCTATTATCACCCTTTCCGTTGTTGTCACCCTGCTCACCTTTCTGCTCCTGGGAGGGAGCATGGTCTCCATGGGTATGATGGGAGGGAGCATCTCCTCACCTGACAGGATGTCTTCTGCCATTGGGGCTATGGCGGGGGTCGCCTTTGTCCTGGGAATTATCAGCGGGGTCCTCTGGCTCTTTGTCCACGGCATGACCGTCGCGATGGCGCAGGAGGCGGTGGGGACAGGCTCCACGAATGTCAGCGACGGGATAAACATCGCAAAGGACAGGTTCTTTCATCTCCTCGGAGGGGCGATCCTTAGGGCTGATAA
>JBAZFD010000209.1:0-4586 GCA_041653575.1 Thermodesulfovibrionales bacterium | reverse complement strand
CGAGGCCTTTCAGTTCCTTGTGGGAGCTCTCGATGCCCATGGGGTCGTGGATCACCTGCCCGAGCATCTGGTATCCGCCGCAGATCCCTGTAATGGGAACCCCTTTGTTGTACGCCCTCATGATGGCGGACTCAAGCCCCTTCTCCCTGAGGAAGAGGAGATCGTCTACAGTGGTCTTTGTCCCAGGGATGATGACCATGTCTGCCTGCTCTATGTCAGCCGGGTTCTGGGAGTATACAAGCTCAACGTCGGGCTCGATGAGGAAGGGATCGAGGTCTGTGAAGTTGGAGATCCTCGGGTGCCGCACTACAACGACACGCAGCTCCTTTGCTCCCTGCTGGCCCATGCCCGTGTCGTGCATGAGGTTGAGACCGTCCTCCTCGGGGAGGCCTGTCCTCACATAGGGGACCACGCCTATAACCGGTCTTCCCGTCTTTGCGCGGATCATGTCGAGGCCCGGCTGGAGGATTGCGATATCCCCTCTGAACTTGTTGATGATATATCCCTTGATCCATCGGCTGTCCCTGCCCAGGAGCTTCACTGTGCCGTAGAGCGAGGCGAAGACGCCACCCTTGTCTATGTCTCCCACGAGGAGAACGGGGGCCTTAGCGAGACGGGCCACGGACATGTTCACAATCTCCACATCGGAGAGATTAATCTCCGCCGGGCTCCCCGCGCCCTCGATGACGATGATATCGTGCTTGCTGGAGAGGCGTTTGTAGGACTCCTTCACAGCCTCCCAGGCGGACTCCCTGTGCTGGTAGTACTCCCTTGCGGTCATATGAGACCAGACCTTGCCGTGGACAATCACTTGGCAGCCCCTCTCACCTGCCACCTTCAGGAGGACGGGGTTCATGTCCACCGTCGGTTCGATCCCCGCGGCCTCCGCCTGGAGCGCCTGCGCACGCCCGATCTCACCGCCATCTGATGTGATGTGAGAGTTGAGGGCCATGTTCTGCGCCTTGAAGGGCGCAACGGAAAGTCCCATGTCCCTGAATATCCGGCAGAGCGCCGCCACCATAAGGCTCTTCCCTGCGCCGGAACCTGTTCCCTGCACCATCAGTGCTTTAGCCACAGGACAACTCCTTCTGTGCGGTCTCATCCCTGAAGTGCAGGGGAGAGAGGTTTAACGCCTTCACGACCGGGTATCTCTCCCAGAGCTCGATGATGTTCACTGCGGCGAAGTCCTGCTCGATCCTGAAGATGTTCTCCAGGGGGATGCCGAGGAGGTGGCAAAGAATCACCCTGTTCACACCTCCGTGGGCCACAATGGCAATAGACCCATCAGGGTGACTGCTCAGGATTTCATCAAGGGCTCTGATGACCCTTTCCTTCACGGCAAGAGTGCTTTCTCCCTCTATGGGGCTGTAATCGAGAGGGTTGTTTGCCCAAGCCTCGAATTCAACAGGATGCTTTTCCTTTATCTCTGTGAAGGTCATCCCCTCCCATATGCCGAAGCTCCTCTCCCTGATGTCGGGGATGACGATAGGGGGGAGGCCGTGGGGCTCAGCGATGATTTCCGCGCTCTTCAGCGCCCTGCTCAGGGGAGAGCAGTAGACTGCCGAGAGGCCATTTTCAGGCGCCTCTGCCTTGCCGTGTAGATCACAGAGGTAGCCGGCGTACTTCGAAACAGCCTTGGACAGAAGGTTGTACGTGATAAAGCGTGATGAACGCCGTATCTGCTCAACTCCTCTTTCCGACAACGGCACATCTATGCTCCCCTTGTACCTCTTCTCCCCGCTGCCTTCCGTTTCTCCGTGTCTTATCAGATAGACTGTTGTAGCCATATATACCCCACTAAAAGATAGATGATCTCAGAGGCCTCGCTGATGGCTCCAAGGTTGTCGCCTGTGATCCCGCCGAACCTCTTTCTGAAAAAACCCGCTGCCAGAAGGCTGAAGCCATAGAGGATGGGAAGCATGGAGATAAAAACACCTGCGCTTCCCTTCCCAAAAGAGAGGGCGATGCCGGATACTGCCAGCACCACAATCGTTGAGAGGACGACAGTCCCCACGCCCATATGCCCTATGAAGATCCTTCCCAGGCCATCCTTCCTCGCCGATACGCCGTGATACAAAGGCGGGACCATGGCCCAGCGCGAGAAGAGGGGCATCAGGCAGAGAAGTCCAAGATCCCTGGTGAGCATCAGCGTGATGAGCTGGTACTTCAAAAGAAGGGTGAGCACAACAGCTACCATCCCGATAGCCCCTGTTGTGCTGTCTTTCATCACAGCGAGCCTCTTCTCCCTGTCCCGCTCCGCATCGCCCGAGGACTTCACAGCCAGGCCGTCAAAGGTATCAGCCAACCCGTCCAGGTGAAACCCGCCATTGGTGAGAGTGAGGCAGATGAGCACAATCCCGCTCACAACCGCCGGGGGGAATACAGTAAGGAGAGGCAGCGCGATCAGCGCAGCAATGATCCCCTGCACAAGACCTGCGACAGGGAAAAAGGCGGCTGAACCTGCCATCTCTCTCTCTGTAAGCGTTCCCTTCACCCTCACAGGGATGATGGTGAGGAACTGAAGGGAGAGGAGAAGGGACCTGAATCCAGAATTCAGAATCCAGAATCCAGAATCTTTTCTAATGCCTTTATTCTGAATTCTGACTCCTGGCTCCTGTATTCTGTCGTTATCTGCTCTCACCCGCGACTCCTGCTTCGCCGAAGGTGGCCATCTCCTTGTATATCTTCAGGCCTGCCTCTATTAAAGTCATGGCAAGCGCCGCTCCCGTGCCCTCGCCGAGCCTCAGGTCAAGGTCGAGGATCGGCTTGAGGCCCATGGTCTCCAGCATGGCCTTGTGGCCGATCTCGACTGAGTTGTGGGCAGCGAACATGTAATCCACAACCCGCGGCTCGATGGCGTAAGCAATGAGAGCGCCTGCTGTGGAGATGAAGCCGTCTATCACAACGGGTATCCTCTCGGCAGCCGCCCCGAGGATAAGCCCTGCGATGCCGCCGATCTCCGTGCCGCCCACTTTGGCGAGGACCTCGATGGGGTCAAGGGGATTGGGGTTGTTGAGCTTGACAGCCTCCTCGATGATGGAGATCTTCCTCTCCAGCGACTCGTCAGATATGCCGGTGCCCTTTCCTGTGACCTCGGCCACTGACCTGCCTGTGAGCACCGCTGCTATGGCGCTTGAGGGGGTCGTGTTCCCTATTCCCATCTCTCCTGTGCCGAATACCTTGTACCCCTTCTTTGCATATCCCTGGGCAAGCTGTATCCCCACATCGATGCAGCGGGTCGCTTCGTCCCTGGTCATTGCCGCTCCCCTGGCGAAGTTCCTGGTGCCGCGCATGACCTTGAGGGACAGGAGCCCCTCAATATCCCCGAAGTCATAATCAACGCCTATGTCCACGACCACTACGTCAGCCCCTGCATGACGGGCAAGGACATTTATGCCCGCCCCTCCCCTCAGGAAGTTGAGGACCATCTGGGGCGTCACCTCCTTGGGATAGGCGGAGACTCCTTCCTCTGTAATGCCATGGTCCCCGGCAAAGGTGAATACCACCTTTTTGTCTATGACAGGGCTTTTGTCTTCCCTGATAGCCACCAGTCTCCTGGCAAACTCCTCCAGCCTGCCCAGGCTACCCAGGGGTTTTGTGAGGTTATCCAGCCTCTGCTGGGCTATTGTGTGCCACTCCCCTCTGACGGTCCTGATCCTTTCCGTTGTGCTCTCAATCATTCCCATGCTTCCTCCAACAACCTATTTTGAATCCTTTCTCTGTATCGGTATCCCCGCTGCCACAAGGTATACCCTGTCTGCTATCTCAGCAACCCTCTGGTTGAGATGGCCCGCAAGGTCCCTAAACCTCCGGGAGAGGGGGTTGTCAGGCACAATCCCCATACCCACCTCGTTGGAGACGATAATGATGGAACGGTCCTTATTCCCAACAAGAGGGGAGAGGGAGTTGAGGAGCTGTTCCATTTCTTCTTCCATTTTTTTCTCAGCCAGGAGCAGGTTGGTGACCCAGAGGGTAAGACAGTCAAGGAGGATCACCTCATAGAAGGGATGGACATCCCTGATGAGTCCCCCTATATCCAGGGGCTCCTCCAGGGTCTCCCATCCAGCAGACCTCTCATCCCTGTGCTTTCTTATCCTCTCCCCCATCTCCTCGTCAAGCGCCTGGGCAGTGGCGATGTACGCCTTGCGCACAAGGGGGACTTCGTCCGCCCTATGAGTCCCCCCTGTTTTAGGGCCAAAGCTGTCAGCCAGTTTCAGGGCGAAGTCGCTCTTGCCGCTCCTCGCCCCGCCGATGATGAGTGTGAGCATCGAACCTCTCCTTATCCGATTGAATTTTGGCTGAAAAACGAAAAAAACCCCAGGACATGACTGTCCTGAGGATTGCACCCTGTTTCCTTCATCCCCTTCTTCTTCCGCGAGAAGCACCTATGACAGAAGACAGGGGTCAGATGACAAAAGTCAGACAAAGGATTCAATTCCTTCTGTAGTCTGCGATCTGTCTTCTGTGATCTGTCTTCTGATCTCCAGGCAGGTCTTCTGGCTACCGTTCATCCTACTCGCCGGCCTTCCCATCCTCGCGGACAGTGGCCCCTGGCTTTCGTCCCGGTTACAGCGGCGGGACCGCTC
>JBAZFD010000208.1:0-4588 GCA_041653575.1 Thermodesulfovibrionales bacterium | reverse complement strand
CGGTCCCCAGCTGGCAAAGAACATCGTGGAGTTCAGGAACGAGAACGGCCCCTTCAGGTCAAGGGAGGCGCTCAGGAAGGTCCCCCGTCTGGGCCCCAAGGCCTTTGAGCAGGCCGCAGGCTTTCTTCGCATCAGGGACGGCGAGAACCCTCTGGATGCCAGCGCGGTCCACCCCGAGAGCTACCCCATCGTTGACGCCATGGCCCGGGACAAGGGCTGCTCGGTCACTGACCTGATGAGAGAGGGAGGCATGAGGAAGGAAATAGACCTCTCGCAATATGTGACTGACACCGTGGGACTGCCGACTCTGAAGGACATTATGGATGAGCTGGCAAAGCCGGGCCGGGACCCGCGCGAGAGGTTCGAGGCCTTCAGCTTCGCCGAGGGGGTGGAGAAGATGGAGGACCTGGAGCCTGGCATGAGGCTCCCCGGCATCGTCACCAACATCACCGCCTTCGGCGCCTTTGTGGACATAGGGGTGCACCAGGACGGGCTGGTCCATGTGAGTGAGATCTCGGACAAGTTCGTCCGCAATCCCGCTGAGGCAGTGAAGGTCCATCAGCGGGTGACTGTCACAGTCCTTGAGGTGGACCTGCAAAGAAAGAGAATCTCCCTTTCGATGAAAACGAATAATGGAAAAGGGAAAATGGAAGAGGCAAAAACAGCCATAAAGCCCGCTCCTGTAAAGGACAGACAGCCTAAGGGCAGGCAGGAGAAAAAGCCGGAGAGCTTCGCCTATACACCCTTTGCCGACGCCTTTAAAAAACGGAACGGCTGATCTATGTTCATAACGGAGGAAGGTGGCAGAGCAACCCTTCGCTCAGGAACTGCCTTTCCTGTCGGTGTAAGCTCATTCCGCTACAGCCGTGAAACTCGCCCTGCGGGCTCAGACAGTCACGGCTGCGAACGCTCCATTTCACCAACACCGACAACGAAAAGGCAGTCAAGTCGCTCAGGGCTGTTCTGCCACCTTCCGGATAGAGGATGATGCTGCTCATTCACCCTCCTGTGGCAAAGCCCTCTGAGCCTCCTGCTGGAATCTCCAGGCTCTCGGGGATGCTTGCAGCACGAGGGGTGGAACATCGTCTCTGGGACGCCAACATAGAAGGACTTCTCTGGCTCATGGGAAAGCCTCTCCTCCCTGGGCAGGCTGATGATGCCTGGACCAGGAGGGCGGAGAAGAACAGGGACAAAAACATTGCATCCCTCAGGGATCCCGGCCTGTACCGGAGCATCGACCGGTACACAAAGGTGGTGAAGGAGTTAGGCAGGCTCCTCTCCCGAGTCACCCCTCCCAGCATCTCAGTGAGTCCTGCAAACTATGAGGACCATGGGCTTTCTCCTTTGCGGAGCAGGGACCTTCTTGCAGCAGCGGAACAGCCTGAGTTGAACCCCTTCTATCCTTTTTTCTCCCGGAGGCTCATGGAGCTCTTCCTGGAAAAAGAGCCCGCTGTTGTGGGCATATCCCTGAACTATCTGAGCCAGGCCCTGACCGCTTTTTCCCTCATGGGGCTCATCAGGCGCGAGTTTCCCGGCCTGAAAATAGTTGCAGGCGGCGGACTCATCACCTCATGGATGAGCAATCCCGGCTGGCAGAACCCCTTTTCAGGCCTCATTGACCATCTCATTGCCGGACCGGGGGAGGGGCAGCTCCTCTCCTTCCTGGGCCTGCAGGAAAGCAACGGAGAAACTGCCGGGCCTGATTACACCGACCTTCCCATAGGGTCTTACCTTTCTCCCGGCCTTGTCCTTCCTTATGCTGCGGCCTCGGGCTGCTACTGGAACAGGTGCGGCTTCTGCCCGGAAAAGGCTGAAGCAAACCCCTATCTCCCCATTGCTGCCTCACAGGTCATCGCAGACCTACAGGCTCTCAGGGAAGAGACATCGCCTGCCCTCATCCATCTCTTGGACAATGCAGTCAGCCCGGCTGTGCTTCATGCCCTCACAAAAAATCCACCCGGTCCCCGCTGGTATGGCTTTGCCCGTGTCGGCGCTCCCCTGACAGATCCTGCATTCTGTCTCAGCCTCAGGGAGGCAGGCTGTGTCATGCTCAAACTTGGCATAGAATCAGGCGACCAGGGGGTGCTGGACGCCATGGACAAGGGGATCAGCGTGGAGACTGCCTCAAAGGTCCTGAAAAACCTGGAGGCTGCCGGAATCGCCACCTATGTCTATCTCATCTTCGGCACCCCTCCGGAGACAGAGGGGGCAGCGAGAAGGACCATGGAATTTACAGCACGGCACAGCGGCTCTATCAGCTTTCTCAACCTCGCCATATTCAACATGCCGCTCTGTAATGCCGGAGAAACGGGGCTGGAGACCGAGGGGTTTTCCGAAGGAGACCTCTCGTTGTACACAGGCTTCAGGCACCCGGCAGGATGGGACAGGCGTAAGGTCAGGCTCTTCCTGGAGCGGGAGTTCAGGCCTCACCGGGCCATCTCTCCGATCATCAGAAATGATCCTCCGGTATTCACTTCGAACCACGCGCCTTTTTTCGCGATGGCGAAACAGGGCCTCACAGGGTGAAAGCTCGTGTGTTATACTGTTAATGTTTGTAAACAGTGATACGATGAGGTCATCCTGCGCTTTACCTATGACCTCTCGGACACTCTCGGAGGGCCAGGAGCTGAGAAAGAAGAAAGACCTGTCCCATAACGGATCAGGGTTGCGATTGACTACACAGGGAGGAATAACCTAACCGAAATATGGCTGAAAACACTGAGACACCTGAGAATAATACAAAAAAATCCACTGAGCGCGGCGAGACCCCTCAGGAGGGAACCGAGGCTCCTGCAAAGACCGGACGCCGGAGGACAGGGACCAGCAGCAGGGGAAGGAAAAAGAAGACAGAGGAGCAGCTGACATCAGCCCCTTCTGAGGCAGGTATTCCGATTCAGGAACCAGCCGCCCCGGAACCAGGGCTGGAGCCTGCCGCTGAAAAGGCAGCAGAGGAAAAGCCGGTGACTGCCAAAACAAGGCCGAGCCGCCGCAGAGCGCCCAGGAAGACAAAAACGGAAGAGACGCCTGTTGAGACTGCTGAGGTGGTCGTTGTTCCTGAGACGGTGAGCGTTGCCCCTGAGCCTGAGAAAGGAATCGAGGCAGAAACAGCAGAAGCCGGAGAGGGTGAACAACCGGCGGCTGAGAAGAAAAAGAGACGTCGCCGCAGGAGACGTCCGAAAAAGGCAAAGCCTGATCAGGCTGCTGAGACTACAGAGACAGGGAGCGAGCCTTCAGAGGAGGCCCCTGCACCGGAAACGGCAGAGGCAGCTGAGGCAGAGGAAGAGGCTTCAGCAGAAGCATCTGAAGAGGAGGGTGAACAGCCTGCCCCCGGAACAGCGAAGAAGAGGCGCAGGAGAAGAAGGTCCAAAAAAGGAAAGCCCCAGGAGGTTGCTGAAACAGCAGCTCCCCGCGTTGAGCCTGTCCAGAAACATCAGCCCAAAGACAGGACCAAGCGGATCCTCATCAACGCCCGGTATCCCGAGGAAAGGCGGGTTGCCATTGTTGAGGGCGACAGCCTTGTGGACTTCTACGTGGAGGTGGCTTCAAAGGAGCACCTCAAGGGGAACATATACAAGGGTGTTGTAGCCTCTCTCATGCCGGGACTCCAGGCAGCCTTCGTGGATTTCGGACAGAGAAAGCAGGGGTTCCTCCAGATCAGGGAAGTGATGCCTGAGCTCCTCCAGAACCAGCAAGGCAGGGGCAGCCTCGTCAAGGGCCAGGAGATCCTTGTCCAGGTGGAAAAGGATGAAAGGGACACCAAGGGCGCCAGCCTCACCACCTATATATCCATCCCCGGCAGGTACATTGTCATGATGCCCGGCCAGAAGCGGGTGGGTATATCCAGAAGGATCGAGAGCCGGGAAGACAGGGACCGCCTGAAAGAGACCTTCAACTCCCTCAAGCTGCCCAAGGACATGGGCTTCATCCTCAGGACCGCCTGCGGCGATTCACTGGAAAAGGAGCTCAGCCAGGACCTGAAGTATCTCACAAAGCTCTGGGACGGCATCACTGCCGACGCTGAAAAGGCCCATGCCCCGTCGCTTATCTACAAGGAGCATGACATTGCCATGAGGACTGTCAGGGACTACCTTACCACTGACGTTGCGGAGCTCCTCATCGACGATAAGGAGACCTATACAGCCACAAAGGCCTTTCTGCGGAAGATCATGCCTTCGCGCAAGATCAATGTCACCCATTACAAAGAAAAAAAGCCCCTCTTCTCACTGCACAACGTGGAGGCCCAGATAGCAAGGCTCTCAGAGAGCCGCGTCAGGCTACCCTCCCAGGGGTATCTGATCTTTGATAAGACAGAGGCACTCACTGCCATTGACGTGAACTCCGGCAGGAGCAGGAAAGAGGACAACGTGGAGTCCATGGCCCTTGCCACGAACCTTGAGGCTGCTGAGGAGATCGGACGTCAGCTCAGGCTCAGGGATATCGGCGGCCTCGTAGTCATCGACTTCATTGATATGGAGTCAAGCAAGAACAGGCGTCTGGTGGAAAGAAGGCTCGAAGATTCCATGAGCACGGACAAGGCAAACACGGAGATCACCGGCCTGTCCAAGTTCTGCATCCTCGAGATGACCCG
>JBAZFD010000207.1:2202-4608 GCA_041653575.1 Thermodesulfovibrionales bacterium | reverse complement strand
GCCATTCATCCATCCCGGCAAACTGACTATTCCCAAGCCTTTGAGCGCTCCCCTCTGGTTTGAGACCATGAACGGCAAAGGTCAACGGGTTCCTGAGGTTATAAGTTGCATGACTATAATGGAATTTAGACATTCTTATAACCATAATTTCAAGTTGACAGCCCACTTTGTTTCTGATAATTTTGACTTACTGAGACGCAAAAAACAGCGGCTCAGGGGCAGGTCAGCAAGATAACGTCCTGCATCCATCATGAGAGTGGTCAGGGCAGTCTCTTTAGATGAGAAAGGACTCACGGAGAGATCGGGAATAGAAGGGGAGGTGAGGGGTATAGACGGCTGAGGAGAGGTCGTGGGGCATGGGCGCAGCTTCTGTCATTAAGAAAAACAAAAACACAAGGTGAAACAGAAGGGGAGGTTTCAGATATGAAGAAAGCGATGTGGGTAGCTCTGGCTTTAGTTGTGGCATTTGTTTCGGCTCCTTTCGCGGCGCAGGCTGACGAGGTTGTTGACAAGTATAAGGTGGAGAGGGAGAAGGGAAGGGAGTATCTCGTTTCTCTTGGAGCTACAAAGGCGGAGGCCGAGAAGATCATCCCCAGGGATGAGGACTGCGCCACATGCCACCTCGACCAGTTCAAGGAGTGGGCTGAGAACGCCCCTCACTACCAGGCGATCTCTTTTTCACGCGGCGCATATAACCATTTTGTGAGGGACATGAGGGCAAACGGACTGAAGACGGACAAGAAGGTGATGTCCACCTGCGACAGGTGCCATGCCCCCACGCTCCAGAGGTACGGCTCCGAGAAGCTCTATGAGTCGATCACAAACATCCTCGGTGAGGACACCGACGACAAGAAGCTGAAGGCCAACGAGAAGGTAAGCGCTCTGAAACACATCGGTGTGGGCTGCACAGAGTGCCACATCTCCCAGTGGTCGGGCACCCAGACCGGCGCTGCGCACGGCCCCATCGGTGATGCCAATGCTCCTCACGGAACAAAGTATGCACCCGACATGGCGAAGTCTGAGTTCTGCGGCAGGTGCCATGGCCAGAACCCCGTTGATGCTGATGCGATCAAGGGAGCAAAGGTCGGAAAAACCAACCTCATCTACTGCGGCCTGAACTATGATGACTGGAAGATGTCAGGCTCAACCCAGCAGTGCCAGGACTGTCACATGGAGGAGATCAACGGCGGCAGCAGGCACTCCCACAAGTTTCCCGGCGCCAACAGTGCGGACTTCCTGAAGAAGGCGGTTGACCTGGAGATCTCCGGAAAGCTTACCATGGCTGAGAACGCCTATATCAACATTGACGTGATCAGCAAGGCAGGCCATGTGTTCCCCGAGGGGTGTATCCTTCTGGCTGACGTGGTTATGAATGTGACGGTGAAGGAGGCCGCAGGAAAGAATGTGCCTTCAGCAGGCAAGGTGCTCTTCGAGACACAGAGGACATGGTATGCCCAGTCTCAGGGCTTCATCCCCCTGGCCTTTGACCCGAACATGAAGGAGGTCCCCAGAACCCCCGCTGTCTGGGCGGTGAACGACTACAACAGGAGCACCTCCCTTCAGCCCGGCAAGAACAACGTCCTTGTCAACTTCAGGGTCCCCTCCGGGACAACCAAACTCTATGTGGAGGTTGAGGTCGGCTACAAGCAGAAGGGCAAGACCCTTCCCATGAAAAGCCTTTCCAAAATCGTCTACTTCTAAGCCTTTGAACTTCACAAGGGGGGGCCTTTGGCCCCCCTCTATTTATTTTCTTCAATGAGAGAGAGGATCGCATGAAGGGAAAGAGATTTTTTGCTGCAGCAGCCGTATCAGCCCTGGTAATGACCGGAGCGGCCTACACCCAGCTCAGCGCGAGCAACGGGACAGACAACATCCTCATGGCGGTGGAGAAGGCCTTTGACCTCATCCCTGAGGACGCCTATCTCGTCACCGCCGAGGAGCTCAACAACCGGATCAAGTCAGGGAAGAAGGATTTTGTCATCGTGGACACCAGGCCTCACTGGGAGGACTATGAAGCGGGACACATACCCGGGGCGATCTACATCCCCTGGAGGGAGATCATGTTTCCCGACAGCCTCAAGCAGCTCCCCAAGGACAAGGACATCATCCTTTACTGCAGCACCGGACATGTTGAGAACCAGGCCCTCATGGGGCTGAGGACGGTGGGATACAAGGCTTACGCCCTGAGGTGGGGAATGCTCTCATGGGGCAAGACCAAACACACCGAGAAGGCGATTGCGGAGATAACGGCCGGGGAAAAGTCAGGACTCCCTGTGGAAAAGGGCATGGACAGGAGGCTCAAGGAAGAGCGCCAGAGAAGGGCGATTGAGCACACCGGCTGTTAAGGAGAAGATGAGATGATAGTTGATGCTCGGGGCCAGGGATGCCCCAGGCCTGTGATGATGG
>JBAZFD010000207.1:0-2192 GCA_041653575.1 Thermodesulfovibrionales bacterium | reverse complement strand
CGACAATCGGGGAGGGGACTGTGGAGGTCCTCGTGGACAATGAGGCCTCTGTCAGGAACCTCTCACGCTTTGCTGCGAAGAACGGATTCTATGCCGAGACCTTCACTGAGGAGAACCACTGGCGTGTGAAGATCCTCAAGGGGTATGTCTGCGAGCCTCTTTCAGGGGATGCTGCTCCGGAAAGGCAGAAGGATCTCCTCCTCATCATAGGCTCAGACAGCATGGGGAAGGAGGAGGCCCTGGGAAAGATCCTCATGAAGGGATTTTTCGAGACCATGAAGGTGACAGGAGAAATTCCCCATACCATTTTTTTCCTCAACGCCGGGGTGAGGCTTACAACGGTGAGCGAGGAGATCCTTCCCATCCTGAAAGATCTGGAGGAAAAGGGCGTGGAGATCTTCTCCTGCGGCACCTGTCTCAAGCATTTCAACCTTGAGGCAGGTCTGAAGGTCGGCCACAGGGGAACGACAAACCACATAGTTGAGGGCATGAAGGACTTCCAGAAGACTGTCTGGATGGGCTAAAATATCCTCCTATCTGAACCAGGAGGAGGGATGAACAAAATGAAGGTTGTCTTTCATGTAAACGAGCCGGACAGGTGGAACGTAGCCCTCGGCAATATCACCAATCTCATAAAGGCCGCAGGAGAGGGGAGCGCCGATATCTCGGTTCTTGCTAACGGCCCCTCTGTTACCGCCTATGCCGATGCTGAAAAGGTGGAGGCCATGAAGGGGCTTGCGGAAAAGGGAGCCAGGTTCCTGGCCTGCAGGAATTCCCTGAACAAGATGTGCTCAGAGGGGAGCCTTTGCATCTCCGAGGCGAGCCTTCCCTCTTTTATCACCGTTGTCCCGGCAGGAATTGTGGAGCTTATCAGATTGCAGCAGGACGGCTATGCCTATGTAAAGCCATAGCCTTTTCCGGTTCTGTCGAGGTTTCCTGGAATCCCGGCTATCCTCAGTGCCCGGATTCCGGAAGACCTGCATCCTTGGTCTTTGTCTTCTGATGCCGCGATGTTCTCCCTTTGGGAAGATCCACAGGCCTGGTAATGATTCTGGTGACAAGAAAGGCAGAGATTCCGCCGGAGATCAGGGCGATAATGCCGAAGGCAGCCATGAGAAGACGGGCACTGGCATAGGTATCAGCGGCAGCTTCGGTCTCTGGTCCGTTCCGGGTAATCTGACTGTCGCTGAGGGCGGATAGGTCGTCAGGTAAGGCAGTTTTTGACATGCTCATATCTGCGCCTGCCAGGGACAGTATGATCATGATGACAGAGGCAACAGCTGCCGGTAATCCTGTCTTCATTTTTTTAATCATCACCGATCCTCATCCAGAGACAGTTTTTGTTGATATCAAAAGAGCAACCATTTCCCCTGACATACCCGGCATCGAGCGCCGCTTTTCTGAATATTTCCGGCAGCCTGCCTGCCCAGGCCAGTCTTTTTTTCATCATGGTTGCGGCCCTGTGGGCAGAGCAGAGCACCTGAAGACATGATATGTCAGCTTCCGATACTGTATCGCCCTTTATATATATCCTGTCCGTGGCGCTCAGGGCCTTTAAGAGCGTCGCCTTGAGCTCTCCTGCTGCCTGTATGGTGATTTTCCCCTCCAGGGTGATCAGGCCCACTGATCCTCTGGGATCGATAGAGAGGTTGATCATGCTCCCTGTACCGCAAGCTTGTTTACAAGTCCTACCAGTTCTGCCGGTGTGAAGGGTTTTTTGATCCATCCGCTTGCACCGGCCTGCCAGGCCTCCTGTTTTTCTGCTTCCTGTGCGCCTGTTGTCAGGATTACTATGGGTATGAATTGCGAGGTGGTGGTGCGCACAGTCCTGATGAGTTCTACACCGTCCATTTCAGGCATAGTAAGAACAGTGATCATTATGTCGACCTTCGATTCCCTGAATTTTTCCAGAGCGTCTTTCCCGTGGATTGCCGCTATCACGTAAAAACCTGCCCTCTCCAGCAGGAAAGTGATCAACTGCCTTACCGGCTTGGAATCATCAACTATGAGTACTGTTTTTGCCATAGACCTGCTCCTTTTTCAGTGATATCAATGCAGCACGGCTGTTCTGTCTCTTTCGGCGGAGTGGCAACAGTATTCCTTTCTGTCTCATTGAGGGGGTGCTTAAACAGGGCGGACTGACCAGTCCCTTTCCCCCAGTCCGTCGCTGCCCTTGCCTGGAAGATAGATAA
>JBAZFD010000206.1:0-4624 GCA_041653575.1 Thermodesulfovibrionales bacterium | reverse complement strand
CCTTGCCCTCGGATTCGATCACGGGCTTTATTCCTTTTCCAGTTCAAATTTACTAACGCGGCTATAGTAATGTCGGAGCTCAATGAGCATAGAAAAAGCTCTGAAAGCATGATAGTATTGCCCTATAATGCCAAGGACATCACAAACAGTCCAGGTCGGCAGGCGAAAGATAGAGCTTTCTAATCTCAGGAAAGTTCTCTACCCGGAAGACAATATCCTGAAGGCGGAGCTGATAGAGTACTATCTCGCGCTTGCTCCCACCATCCTCGCGCACCTGAAAGGACGGCCGCTTTCGCTCGTGCGCTATCCCGACGGCATTGACGGCGAGCGGTTCTTCCAGAAGAACAGGCCCGAGTGGGCGCCGGACTGGCTGGAGCATGTTCTGCTGGAAGAGGCCGAGAAGAAGGAACGGATAGATTATGTGATGGCGACTGAAGAGGCCTCACTCGTATGGCTCGCAAACCTCGCCTGCATCGAGCTTCATCAGATGCACTGTCGCTCTCCGCACTTCGACAAGCCCGACTATTTTGTTTTTGATCTGGACCCGCCCGAGAATTACGGGTTCCGTGATCTTGTCGCGATTGCTCTCGCCATGAAGGAGCATATCGAAAACTTCGGTTACCGCCCCTTCGTAAAGACCACGGGGCGTAAGGGTCTGCACATCATCGTACCCATCGAACCGCAGTGGACATTCGACAGGGTCTTTGATGCGGCGCTGGAACTGGCAAAGCTCTTCGTTGAATCCCACAGCCAATCCACCACCCTGCAGATCAGGAAGGAGGCACGCAAAGGAAGGGTGCTGATTGATGTCTATCGCAACCGGTCCCACCAGACCATTGTGTCGGCCTACAGCCTGCGCGGCCTTCCAGGAGCCCCGGTCTCCATGCCGTTGCGATGGGACCAACTGGAGGGTCTCAGCAGCGTAGCTGATTTCAAACTGCGCGATCTGCCAGCTTATCTGACGCGGAACGGCGATGCCTGGGAAGGCATTGCCGCATATGCCGCCGAGCTTCACACTGTGCGCAAAAGAATTCCGGCAAGGAAGGAGGCAGTGCCCTCCGGGAAGCTTGCCGAATACGCCGGAAAACGGAGCTTCGGGAAGACCCCCGAACCTCTGCTGGCAATGGCAACTGGAGAAGGCGATTCCTTTGTACTGCACAGGCACCACGCAACCCGCCTGCACTACGATCTGCGTCTTGAACAAGGGGGAGTGCTGAAGTCCTGGGCCATTCCAAAGGGACTTCCTCCCCGTCCGGGCATCATCCGTCTCGCCGTCTCCACGGAAGACCATCCCCTTGAATACATGAACTTCGAGGGGACGATACCGAAGGGGCAATACGGCGGTGGTGAAATCTGGATCTATGCCCGCGGGAAATACGAAATCACCGAAGAGAAGAAGAAGGGGTTTCATTTCAGGCTCCAGAGCAGCGGGATCAGCGCGGAGTACAGGATGCATCCCGCCAGGGAGAAGGAATGGATCATCGAACGCGTGGACAGGCCGCAGGTTGACTGGCTGCGCGACCCCATCGGGCCGATGCTCGCCCAGTCAGCGGTTGAGCCTCCGGATTCGGAAAAATATATTTATGAGGTGAAATGGGACGGCATACGCGCAATGATCGCACTGGACGAGGGTGAAATAAGGATCCACAGCCGGAACCGGCAGGACATAACCGGTAAGTTTCCGGAACTCCTCATACCCGACCAGGCCTTCAGAGCCAGTTCTGCTCTGTTCGACGCGGAGATTGTCTGTCTTGATGATGCGGGAAGGCCTGTTTTCACAAACGTGATACACAGAATCCAGCAAACCGGCAAAGGGGCGATTGAACGCGCCGGCGCCAGGCACCCTGCTGTCTGCTATGTCTTTGATTGCCTCTACCTCGACGGACGCCCGATCGTGAATGAACCCCTGGTTCGTCGCCGCTCATGGATGGAGGATGCGATCAGGCGCGATACGCCGTACCGGGTCAGTGAGGCGGTGACCGAGGGGCGTGAGCTCTTCGATGCCGCGGTGAAAATGGGTCTTGAGGGAATCATGGCGAAGGAGAGAAACAGTGTCTACCGCCCAGGCGCGAGAAGCGCACAGTGGCTGAAGATTAAGAAACGACAGACTATGGACTGCGTGATCATAGGCTATACAAAGCGAAAGGACGACCCTGAAGCATCCTTCGGCGCACTCCAGCTGGCGCTACGCGAAGACAACTCACTGCGGTATCTGGGAAAGGTGGGAACGGGATTTGATGTCAGGCTGATGAAGGAGATCTTCGGCCAGCTGAAGAAAATAAAGGGTATTACAAGACCAATCAAAGAGAAGCCGCCTGATGATGCGCAGACTGTATGGATAGAGCCGAAGATAATATGCGAGGTGCAGTTCGCTTCCATAACGAGGGACGGGATGCTGCGCGAGCCGGTGTTTCTCAGACTCCGGCCTGATCTGACTGCATGAGCCAAATCCACCATTAAAAAAATTCGGTGTTTGCGCGGGGACGCATTCTCCATCATTCTCGCTTCTCTCCGAGGCACCGGGCCGCCTCACCGTTCCGGTGAAGCACGACGGCCCGCTGAAACCGTTCGAATGCATCCCCGCGCAAAGTTGATGGTGAATTCCGGTTGACCATGCGGTGTTTGAAAAGGGGAGCCGGAGAGGGTATACTCGAGATAAAGGAATTATCCGGAGGTGAGCGATGAGAGCAATCTGGAAAGGTCACATTCGCTTCTCACTGGTGACGATACCCGTCCTCATATACAATGCCGTGGATACGGAACAGGCTATCAGCTTTCATCTCCTGCACAGGGAAGACCACGGTCCTATTGCCTATGACAAGCGGTGCAGGAAGTGCAGCAGGGTCCTGTCCTCCGAGGAGATCGTAAAGGGTTACCAATACGAGACGGAACAGTACGTGATTGTCGAGAAAGAGGACCTCGAAAAGATAAACCTCAGGAGCACAAGGATAATTGAAATCGCCGGTTTCATTGATGCGAAAGAGGTCCAGCCCACCTTGTATGAGGCTCCATACTATGCGGGGCCAGACGGAGCCGTCGCGGTGCAGGCCTACTCTCTTCTATCAGCCGCACTGCGGGAAACCGGAAAGGTGGGAATAGGCAAGGTTGTGCTGCACGACCGTGAAGATGTGGTGATGATCGCGCCTTTGGGGGATGCCGTGGTGCTTTACAGGCTCAGGTCTCCCAATATGGTCAAAAGCATCAAAGAAATTCCCCTGGTTGAGGGGAAGTCCACAGACAAAGAAGGGCTCAAGCTCGCCCGCAGTCTTGTCAATTCCATGAGCACAACGCTGGACAAAATTGACCTGACGGATCAGTATCACGATGCCCTCAGGGAGATCATTGATGCCAAGATCGCCGGGAAGGAGATTGTCACAGTGAAAGAGGAAGAGAGGCCGGTTGTGGACATCATGACCGCCTTGAAGAAGAGCATCGAGCAGGCGAAGTCGCAGAAGAAGCCGATGGAGAAAGCAACGGGTCGGAAAAAAGCTGTTGCCTGAGGTAGCAAGGGCTATCTGCTAAGGGGACTCAGGAGCTCTCACCCTTTACTATCATGAAGTTTTTTAATGCCCGAGTCAGAGAGCTCCTGGAAACGTATCGCCATTTGTGGCGCTTTGGCCTCTTCCTCGTGTTTAAAAAAAACGAAGGCCCTTTCCCATTTCTGCGAAAGGATTCTCTCCGTCCACTGTGCAAGCTCTGCATCGGAATAATCAGAGCGGCGCAGACGGAGATACCCCCATGACGCGGTGCTGATAATCTCAGCTGCCGGACTCTCATCTGTATCGGTGATGCAGAGGCTGTATCTTCTTTCGCGAAGGAGGTGCAGGATTTCACTGTCTGGTCGGGAGGCGCTGCGAAACTCGAAGGCACAGGACGCACTGCCCGGAATCAGATCCATGAAGTCTTTCAACAAAGGAGGGGCAGCGTGAAAACTCCTGGGAAACTGAAAAAGGATCGGTCCCAGCTTCCTGTCCAGAACCGCCAGCGAGTCGAAAAGGTAACGGGTTTCCGCCTCCACGTTTCTCAACTGCTTCAGATGGGTGATGACCTGAGGCGACTTGATCGCAAAGACAAAATCATCAGGGACCTCTTCTTTCCATGATGAGAGAGTCTCCTCCCTCGGCATACGATAAAAGGTGTTGTTGATCTCCACCACGCTGAGACGTTCTGCATAGAAATGAAGCATCTCCTTTGGCCGGATCTTTTCAGGATAGAACTCGCCCTTCCACTCCCTGTAGCCGAAGCCGCTTGTTCCGGCATGGATCTTCATAGTTCATTACCCGGCAAAGCTTTCGTCAGCGTAGCAGTAGCGCCAGTCCTCGCCTGGTTCAAAGGAACGGATCACAGGGTGACCAGTTTCGCGCGCGTGGCTGGTCGCGTGCTTCCCTATCGACGAGTCGCAGCAGCCGATGTGGCCGCAATGGAGGCATTTGCGCAGGTGAACCCACGACTGCCCGATTCTGAGGCATTCCTCACAACCCGTCGTGTGAGCTTCAGGCTCGGGGACCGGAACAGTGTGCATGTGTCGGCATTCGCTCATGGAGTTATCCCTCCTCGTTTTTCCTTCCGCGCTTGGACGACAGGGGCTTGGCGTCCCTGAAAGCCTCTGGATCCCATCGTCCCT
>JBAZFD010000205.1:0-4655 GCA_041653575.1 Thermodesulfovibrionales bacterium | reverse complement strand
CATAGGGGGCAAAGTTCCTATCCAGCTCCAGCATGTTGTACATGTTGTTCTTGAACTGGGTGAGTTTGGTGAAGTACGCCGGCTGCTCTATGGCCTTTATGAGCATCTGGGGGATCATCCTGGACTGCCAGGTGTAGAATGGGACCATGTACTTCCGCAGGGAAGACTCCGTTTTGGAGATCCTGCCGTAGTCAATCATTATCTCATTCACCCTAGCCGCTGCCCGCTCGGCAGACCAACCCTTCTGGTTGACCAAGGTGAGGAAGTATTCGTTCCTCCCCATCCCCTGCTCTACCAGGCGACCGAAATCTCCCATCTTCTTGGCTAGAGCATCCTCCTTACCAAGAATGTTGTATTTACCACCAAGAACCTTGTCAACAAAACCACGCTCTTTCGCCGCCTCTCCGGCAGCATTGGGGAGGGCCCTGTAAGCCTCTTCGATCATGTCCCCCATGAAGCCGGTTGCCGAGACGTTCAGGCCGATCATCTTCTCTGCCAGTTCGTTGACCGCCACCTTGTTGCCGGCGAAGTTGACCTGTTCCCTGCCCATCTCTAGGAATCTGGACTTCAGGGCCGACATCTTCCCAGTGTTCCCCTCAACCACGGCATCCTGATACTTCCTGATGGTGGACATGTAGTAGTGGATCTTCCTGCCATCTTTGGCTTCCTGGCTGAATATATTCGCCGGCGAGATCCCATCCCCCATCATCATCAGGCGGTTGGTTCCCAGGTTTCTGAACTGGGCAGCCGGGTTCTTTAGGTAGATATTCACCTTCCACCAGGTATTGAACATCTCCAGGGCCTTCATACTGTGACCTACCAACCAGTTGTGGGGCAGCTCGGCCTCAGCCACACCCATGATCCCCTTCATGGCGGCTTCCAGGGGCTTCTCCAAATAGTCCTTGACGGCGAACCCACGGAAGATGCCAGAATTGATAACCTTCATGTCGGATGCCAGGTCGGCAATTTGCTGGGCGTCTCCGGCTGGGGCTAGGAACCCGTTATACAGCCCCTCCTTAAATATATCCTCAACGGAGTTGACCTTCTCGATCATCTTCTCGTCGTTCATAATCTTCTCAAAGATTGGGATAACCCCGCCCTGATAGATCGGGCCGCTGTACCCCTCGATGATGAGCCCCTTCTTCCCCAAGTCATTCAGGAGGGAGATGGAACCCTGGGAGACAATGGGTTTCACATTGCCGGCAGCCCTCATCTCCGGGGTGATCTCTCCCATCTTGAGCAGTTTGCCGCCAACGAACTGATCCGAAAGCTGGGTGAGCTCAATGAATCGTTCCGGGTCGCTCTTGCTGAGGCCACGGATGGCGGTGTTCATCTTCATAAACGCCCGCTCGGGATCGGCGGCCAGCAACTCCCGGAAGCTCACCAGATCAGCCGGCTTGGTGAACAAGAATTCCTGAAGGTGGACATTGGCGGTATCCGTGCCAATGTAAATCTTAATCATCCTGTCGGGAGCCAGAGAGGCGGCGCCCATCTTCATTACGTCAGATTGTGGCATCTCGGGTCTCAAGAATGCCCTGGCCTCCGGGGTGAGATCCCGGTACAGGTAATTCGTCCCCTCAAATCCCCTCTGACCGGCCCGGCTGACGACTGGGGCTACGGAGGAAAGGCCATCCAGCCTCTCGGCAACAGTCGGCATCTGACCAAGGGCCTCACCAGTACCACCAACGGCTTCCTCGACCATATCCTTGAGACCAAAGATTGCCTTCTGGTTGTACTTCCCGCCCAGGGCCACGGCGGTGTCATGCCCCACCGTAACTACGGCATCAATATACGTTTGCCCGGAAGCCTCGTCGAACCAGGTCCCAACGCTCACATTGTCGTTCTGAAAGATGTCGGAGTTCTTGGTGACAAAATCCTCGATCTGCTTCTCCGTGATCTTCTTGCCCTTAATGACCTTGCTGCGCTCCGGGAACAGGGATACCGACCAGAGATCCTTGCCCACCAGGTTCTCCCCGGTCTTAATGCTGAAGGTGGCCCCACCATTTGCGGCATGGGCAGCCACCACAGCCGGAGACACCTTGGGCTTGAGGGCAATGGATGTCAGAGAGATAGCGTTGCCATCCGGGGTCTCCACCAGGCCGTAGCCATGCTTTTGGGCAGCCCTGAGAAAAGCCTCGGTCCTGGCCTTGGAATCGTTCAGGGTGTATTTGCCACGCTTCAGGATGGTCTCGGCTTCCTTGGAAAGGGTGGCCTTAATCGGGTCATCCATGCGGAGGATCTTCCCCTCAAACTCACCAGTATATTTGGTCAGTTTGCCAAACCTGGGCTCTGGCTTGGCACCGACCTTATAGAGGTACGTTCTGGGAACAAACAGCTTTGGGTAATTATATTTGGTGGCCCGCTCTGATCCAGCCAGGGCCGTGCCATGGAATTCAGGCTTGAGCTCCGTAAGGCCCTTTACGGGGCTGTAGTGCTCAAAGGAGAACCGGCTACTAGGAGCAGCCGCCACCTGGGGTAATTCCGCCCTGGCGACCGTCTCTGACGCCATGTTGACCATCCCCTCAATGTCATCGGGATTGGCTTCCTGGATGGCCCGGACTATGCTTCCACGAAACCCCATGACCTGAAGGGCCTTATCCCCGGCAGCGACCTCCTGGGAGAGCCTGGACTTGGAGCCGGAGAATAGCGCCTTGAGTGCCCCATGGACCTCCTTGACGCCCTCTCTACCCATGACCGCTTCGATCATGTCCTTGCTGAGATTGAACACACTCTCGGCCTTCAGCTCCCCATTGCGGGGGATCATCACCGACATGGAGATGGGACTGTCGGGATCATGCTGGATGATGGAGGCCAGGGCGTTATTGAACTCGTCGGGGCTATTGAAGATCCTCTTGGCCTCTTCAGCCAGGGCATCGGTTCCTTTGCCAATATCACCAAAGGCGTCCTTGACGTATTTGTTGGCCCGGAACATCAACTCGTTGACCTCGCTCACCCCGGTCACGCGCCCCTGTGCCCGTTCTTTCACCCTGCCGGCAACGCTCAGGAAGCCCCGCTCCCACCCTCCGATCTTATTCCTCACAGCATCCACGACCGGCTGTATGGACGGGGAAATCCTAGCGCCACCCTGGGCCATATTGACGAAGGGAACCTTGAACCGCATGGCGTACTCGAATCCCTTCAAATCCCCCTTGGCCATGGCCTGATACTTCCCAAGAATGAGCTCCATGGCATCCATGTTGGTCATCTTGCCGGACTTCAGCATTTCAGTATCGAGCCCAATTTTGCTGGCAAACTTCTCGTCTTTCTTTACCCAGTCAATCAGCTTGTCTGACCGCCGCATGAAGTCGTTGATGCGATCAGCGATCTTGACGTATGCCTTCTCAGTTTTCAGGAACGGGGATATGGCTCCAAGGGTTGACTCGACCCCCTCCTTAGCGGCAATCATGGCAACCCTGGCGTTGAGGAATTCTTTACCCAACTGGATTTCCTTGGTAGCCTTCAGGGCCTTAACCTCACCGGCGCCAATCAGCCAGGACGGGTCCAGCACCATGTCGAGCACCATGCCACCCAACTGCCACAGCCTCTTGGTCTGCCGGAAATCATCACTGTCCATGTACCGCTTGTGCTCGGCATCAGTCATGCCCCGCTTGGCATTGTCGGTCAGATTGCGTAATTGGCTATCCATCCAGGAGAAGTATTTCCCCTCCTCGTTCCCCTGCGTGGCGCCCACGGAGAACTTCAGGGCATCCCACATATTGCCAAACGCCTCATCCGCATGACCAGAGCCAACAGCAGCCCAGGCGCCGGCCAGGATGTTCCTGGGGGCATCAAACAGATTCCCGATGAATTGCAGTACAGACCCCACCGGCTTAACCACCTTGTTCAGGCCGGGCACTTTCGACACGGTATCACTGATGCTCTGGATTACAGAGCCTAGACCGTTGGCAACGTCCATCCCCAGGTGTGCCAAGCCCTCGGGATTCGTGGCCTTCCACGCAATGTACTTCGTGTACATCTCATTCCCGGCAAAATCATCCATCTTGTTGGGATCGAGATTCTGGGAATTAAGCCAATCCTTATAGCCGGACTCCTGGCGCCACCATCCGTAGTCTTCCTTGTTGGCCGGGCTCGTCATGGCCATGGGGGCCAGTTCGGATTCCGTGGATGTCTCCTTGGGCTCTGGGGTATAAGCCAAATAATTCTTTGGTTTACGATTGAACCCCGTGGGAGATTCGGAATCTAATTGCCTGGTTCTTCCGAGCAATTCCTCCTGATAGGAACCGAGAGGATCATAGAGTTTTTGCTTCTTCTTCTCGCTTTCGTAATCAACAGAATAAAAGTCTTCCTCGTTAAAGGTGAGCATCTATTATTTCACACCGTAAGAGGGCACGGTGAAGCGAGATAGTGGTTTTTGATGGGCCGCCTCATCCTTTTTCTCCTTTTCCATAATGGCAATGGCCTGTTGGAGTTTGGTGCGTAAATCCTTATCGGCGCCCGGATCGAACAGGAGGTCATTCTTCTGCCCGGTGATGATGTTAGCCAAGCGGGCTTTCGCCATCTCGTCGCCGGCAAGTTGAGGGAACACCTTGAGCACGGCTGTCAAGCGGGGGTCATTATTGGGCACCTTCTGGATGCTATTCCACACCGCCTCTTGCTGCATCTGTCTGGACTTGAAAACCGGCAGGGCGTTGGGA
>JBAZFD010000204.1:0-4657 GCA_041653575.1 Thermodesulfovibrionales bacterium | reverse complement strand
TAATGGTCCTGAAGAACGACAGCCAGAGCAGATCTCTTGAGGGTCTCCCCCTGATGAAGAAGGTGGTGAAGGGTTCTCTTGACGCTCTGCCCCGCATCACCGAAGGCGCTGTTGAGATGGAAGTGGACCCTCTGTCGGGCCAGAAGACCGGCTTTTTCCTGGACCAGAGGGAGAACAGGATCGCCCTGGCCGGGTATGTGGATGGAGGAAAGGGGCTTGACCTCTTCTGCTATTCCGGCGGGTGGGGGCTCCAGCTCGCTAAGGCAGGGGCTGATGTGGCATTCGTGGACGCCTCCGAGCAGGCCATTACCACAGCACGAAACAATGCCGGCATCAACAGCCTGGAGGGGAGATGCCGGTTTGAGAAGGCCGATGTCTTTGATTTCCTGAAGAGAGAAGCTGAAGCAGGGAACCTCTACGACGTTGTTGTGCTCGACCCGCCGGCCTTTGTCAAAAGCAGGCAGAAGATCAAGGAGGCCCTGCGGGGATACCGGGAGATCAATACCCTTGCCATGGCTGTGGTGCGTGAAGGGGGAATCCTTGCCACATCCTCCTGTTCCTACCATATTGAAAAGGAAATATTCCTTGATATCCTGAGGACCGCTGCCAGGGATGCGAAGAAATCGCCCCGCCTCCTTGAGTACCGGTCGCAGGGAAGGGACCATCCTGTCCTCCTCTCTGTCCCGGAAACAGAGTATCTGAAATGCGCCTTCCTGAGAATGTAAGCTAAAATTACAATATACAGGTAACCTGAAAATTGCTCTTGACATTCTATCTGCTATTTGATATGCTTAAACCAAGAAGCGCCTCGTTACCTCCCCTAAGCTGCTGTCAGCGTTACTGACAGCAGCACTTTTATTTCAGGGTCTTTCCCGGCTGGCTGATCTCTCCTGAGGTCTCTCTATAAATTTCTTCAAAAACTCCGTCATTCCTCTTATAAAAAATACACCGCATAGTTTATAATGGGATGCATGTTCCGCTGGCTTCTCATGGTGACCATTCTCTTTACCCTTGTCTCCTTTGCCCAGGCAGAGGAGAATGGCGGTGATTCAACGCTTCCCCTCTACAGGCTTACCGTATCCATAGATATTTCTTCCTCACGTCTGCTCGGTGTTGCAGGGATCCCCGTCCGGGCAGGCGAGAGAGCTTATTTCAATGCAGGCGCTCTTACCATTCATGAGGTGCAGCTGAAGGGGAAGGCCATTCCCTTTAAGAATATGGATGGTCTTCTTGAGGTCGCACCTTCCGAGACCGGAGAGCTGACCATCAGGTATGAAGGCTCCTTCCCGGAGCTCCAGGCAAACTCCTGGATCGACAAGGACCATATCGGAAAGATGGGTGTCTCCCTTACCGGTGTCTGGTATCCCAGAATCCAGGGGCTCGCCCTTTACCGGCTCACCGCTGTTCTCCCTCATGGTTTTGAGGCCATATCAGAGGCTGAATCCGTCACAAAGGAGGAGAGGGGGGCTGAGACAGTATTTTCCTTTGATTTCCCCCATCCTGTAAACGGGATAAACCTCGTGGCCACTGATAGGTACGAGCTCACCAGGGATGAGCACAAGGGGGTGGGAATCTACGCCTACTTCTTCCCTGAGGAGAGGGGACTTGCACGGGAATATATTGATTATGCAAAGAGATACCTCGACCTCTACGAAGGACTCCTGGGAAAATATCCCTACAAGAGGTTCGCCATTGTGGAGAACTTCCTTCCCACAGGTTACTCCATGCCCACCTTTACCCTCCTCGGTCAGGATGTGGTGAAGCTCCCCTTTATTGTGGAGACATCCCTTGGGCACGAGATCCTCCACCAGTGGTTCGGCAACAAGGTCTATGTGGATTATTCAAAGGGGAACTGGGCAGAGGGGCTTACCAGCTACCTTGCCGATCACCTCTATGCGGAACAGAAGGGCAAGGGCTGGGAGTACCGAAAGCAGTCCCTTGTGGACTTCATGAGCTATGTCAACGAGGGAAATGACTTCCCTCTCCGTGATTTCAGGGGAAGGATCGACCAGGCCTCAAAGACCATCGGCTACGGGAAGGCGACGATGCTTTTTCATATGCTGAAGGAGATGGTGGGAGAGAAAGTCTTCCTTGCAACCCTGAAGGAGTTCGTAGAGGAAAAGGGATTCGCCGTTGCCTCCTGGGATGACCTGAGGCGGTCCTTTGAGCGTTCCTCGCAGAAGGACCTGGGTCGGTTCTTCTCCCAGTGGCTTGAACAGAAAGGCCTCCCTGCCTTCTATACAGAGGTGAAGGATTTCCGGCAGACCGGGAGGGGTTTTGAGATCGCCTTTGATATCACCGCAAAGGGTGCATACAACCTCGATCTCCCTGTCACCATATACCTGGCCCAGGGCACGAGCAGGAAAGAGACCCTGAAGGTGAAAGAAGGGAAGAACAGCTTCTCCTTTACTCTCAACGATATGCCCGCCAGGATGGTCATTGATGAAAACTATGACATCGCCCGCATCCTCTCTCCCGGTGAAGTCCCTCCTGTAGTGGCCGGTCTCCTCGGAGAGGAGCCGCTGATTGTTGTCCTTCCTGAGGGGAAGAAGGAGGTCTACGGGCCTGTTATTGAACTTTTCAACGCCCGGAAGGCTTCTGTTCGCGAGGCCTCGGATATCAAGGATTCAGACATCAAGTCCGCCTCTGTTGTCATCCTGGGGGCAGACAATCCCCTGGTAGGGAGGCTTTTCGGGAAGGCTCTCCCGAAGACTGACGGTTTCTCCCTGGTGATGAAGAAAAATCCCTGGGCAGCGCGGAAGGTCGTGGGAATTCTTCATTCCTCATCAGAGGCCGAGTCCCAGGCTGCTGCGAGAAAGATCCCCCGCTATGGGAAGTACAGCTCCATCTCCTTTGAGATGGGAAGGAACACCGCCAAGGAAACAGCTGTCTCAGACAAGGGTATGGTTATGGGAATGGAAGGGGAGCCCACTGCTGTGGAGGCTTCACGGATAAAAGGGCTCTCCGACGTGATAGGCGCAGTGGCGGATAAGCGGATCGTCTATGTGGGGGAGGCTCACGAGACCTTTAGCCATCATTACGTCCAGCTCAGGGTGGTAGAGGGGCTCTATGAAAAGAACGGGAAGATCGCCATCGGCATGGAGATGTTCCAGAGGCCCTTCCAGTTTGTGCTCGATGACTATCTCAAGGGCGGGATGGATGAACGGGAGTTCCTGAAGAAATCGGAGTATTTCAGCCGTTGGGGGTATGATTATAATCTTTACAAGCCGATCATAGATTTCGCAAAGGCGAAGGGCATCCCTATCATTGCCCTCAACACAAAGAGGGAGATCCTTGAGAAGGTCTCCCGCGGCGGGCTCGATTCCCTTTCCCCTGAGGAGAGGAAGGAGATCCCCCCTCAGATGGACTTCTCCGACGAGGAGTACCGGGAGAGGCTGAGGGATATTTTCAGCAAGCATATGAGGTCAGCGGAAAAGGATTTTAACTTTTTTTTCCAGTCGCAGGTCCTCTGGGATGAGACCATGTCCTTCTCTGTAGACGAGTTCTTCAGGCTGAGTCCCGACAGGCAGGTTATTGTTCTCGCCGGCTCAGGCCATCTCTCCAGGGGTTCAGGGATACCGAGCAGGACCTTCAGGAGAAACGGGGCAGGCTATTCCATTATCCTCAGCGACGGGGATATGGAGAGGGATGTGGCGGACTACATCATCTTCCCCAGGCCTGTGGAAGGGCAGAAAGCACCCAAGCTGGGGGTATTGCTCAAGAAAGAGGAAGGAAAGGTTGTCATCTCAGGATTCCCGGAAAAGAGCATTGCCGAGGAGGCAGGGCTTGAGGAGGGGGATATCATCCTCTCCCTGGATGATACCCCGGTTGCAGATATTGATGATCTTCGCATCCAGCTCCTTCCCAAGAAGAAGGGAGATATCCTGAAGGTGAAGGTCCTCAGGAAGAGGTTCCTCTTCGGTGAGACAGAAAAAGAGATAATAGTGAAGTTCTCCCAGCAGGACCCTGAAAAACGTCATTTTTAGGCTTCTTGAGAGGAACAATTGCAAGAAGCAAGCTCCCGGTTATTGGGTTGCCGGAAGGCAAGATTGCTTTGCTGTCCTCGCTGAAACAGCCTGAAGAACTTCCGGTCTCCTGTTAAGCCTCTTCGAAGTTTTTCAGGAACTGGCCCACCTGGACCCCGAGATAGACGCATTTGATATTGTCCATGCAGTCATCAGCATCCTTTTTCTCCAGGTGAGTCGTGAGCTCGTGGCCGTCTTTCTTCATGCTCACTATCCAGGCATTCTTTCCTTCGTCAAAACTGAGACCAAGGGATATGCTGTGCTTTGCAATCTCCGGGTACATCTCCATGATCTTCTCTTCAAGCGCTACCTGTGTATAGCCCATAATCGCCTCCTGTAGGACTTTTTTCAATCTTAGCAGATCAACCCCCGGCAATCAACGTCAGGAAGCTCGCTTCCCCGCCGCCCTATAGCCCCCAAAGACGATATTCCGTCTCACTCACTCGGGATGAGCAGGTCGGATGTTAGAACTCCAATAAGCTGGGGCTGCTTCCCCATTGAATAGATTGGGATCGAGTAGGTGATCATCCATGCGTCTCCGCCTCCTTCGTCAAAATAGGGCTTACTCCACACGGGCTTCCTCGCGTTGACAGGCACAACATACCAGTCTTGAACTGTATAATCATAGGAGT
>JBAZFD010000203.1:0-4664 GCA_041653575.1 Thermodesulfovibrionales bacterium | reverse complement strand
GAGGCCTGAGGCAGAGAAGGCGCTGGCTGTAAAGTTCCATGATACGGGGAAGGGCATTCCCCCGGAGGATGTGGCCTCTATTTTTGAGCCCTTCTACACAAAGAAAACGAGGGGAACGGGCCTCGGCCTCTCCATAAGCCAGAAGATCATCCAGGAGCACGGCGGGGTGATCACGGTCAGCAGCACCCCTGGAGAGGGGAGCACATTCACCATCTATCTGCCCATGAAGAGCGAGGAGGTGTCGTGATAAATCCTAAAATTCTGGTCGTCGATGACGAGCGGTTCATAACCTGGTCCCTGAAGCAGCACCTGGAGAAGGAGGGGTACGAGGCAGTCAGTGCCGAGTCAGGGGAGGAGGCCATCGAACTCTTCAAGGAGGAGATCCCCGACATCGTGATCCTGGATATACATCTCCCGGGGATCAGCGGTCTTGAGACCCTTGAGGCGATCAAGAAGATCAACAAGGATGTTATCGGCATAATCATTACCGCTCACGGTGATATTGAGACCGCTGTCTCCGCCATAAAGCTGGGGGCCTATGATTTCGTTGAGAAGCCCTTTGACCTCAACAGGATCTCGGTGCTGATCAAAAAGGCCCTGGAGACGATACACCTCAAGAGGGAGGTAACCTATCTCAGGGAAGACCAGCACTCCAGATACAGGTTCGACAACATCATAGGCAATTCCAAGCCCATGAAGACCGTTATTGCCATGGCAAAGAAGGTGGCCGAGAGTGACGCCTCTATTATTCTCATACAGGGGGAGAGCGGCACAGGCAAGAACCTCATGGCCCGGTCCATCCATTACCACAGTTCCCGCGCTGCCGAGCCTTTTGTGGAGGTGACTGCAACTGCCATCCCCGAGACCCTCATCGAGAGCGAGCTTTTCGGGTATGAGAAGGGCGCCTTCACCGATGCGAAGGTATCGAAGAAGGGTTTTTTCGAGCTGGCCACGGGAGGTACCATCTACCTTGACGAAATCGGCGACATCAAGCCCGCCACCCAGGCGAAGCTCCTGAGAGTCCTTGAGGACAGGACCTTCAAGAGATTGGGCGGGCTCAAGGATGTGAGCGTGAACCTCAGGATCATTGCAGCCACCAACAGGAATCTTGAGGAGGCGGTCAAGGATGGGAGCTTCAGGGCTGACCTCTATTACAGGCTGAAGGTGATCCCCATTCATATCCCTTCCCTGCGGGAGAGGCGGGAAGATATCATCCCCCTGGCGATGCATTATATCGGCGTCTTCAACAGGGAGTTCAAGAAGAATGTGAAGGGGATTTCCCCTGAGGCTGAAAAGATCCTTGTCGAGTACCCCTGGTACGGCAATGCGAGGGAACTGAAGAACGTGATCGAGAGGGTATGCATCCTTGAGGATACGGACATCATCTACCCTGAGCACATACCCACTGAGATAGTGGACTATCTCAGCACCCAGAAGCTTGAATCCACAGCCCTGTCGCCGTCAGCTGACGGCAAGACCATCAAGGAGGTGGAGAGGGATCTCATCGTCCAGGCCCTCCAGAAGGTCAACAACAACCAGTCGCGGGCCGCAAGGCTCCTCGGCATTACCCGCGATGCCCTCAGGTACAAGATGCAGAAGTTCGGCCTCCTCTGAAGGATAAGGGAAGAAGCAAAAGGCAAAAGGGAAGATGGCGGAAGGGAGAATACGTCCCTGCCGGATCTTCCCTTTTTTTTCTCTTTCCTGTCTCCCTCTTCCATCGTTTCTTATCTTTATTAATAAAACCTTAATCTTCCCTGTGGAATAATCAGTTCCACAACACGTGAGGGAGGAGGTGATTTCAGTGGATATTCTGGCTACGATTCTCGGCCTGCTTAATTCCCTGCTCGGCGGTCTTCTTGGCGGTGGACTCCTCGGAGGACTCTAAGGCTAATCCGGTAACAGCAGGGCAAAAGAAAAAACAACAGAACAGACAGGAGGTGCTTCAATGACAGGTATCGGATTTTTAGATGTAATTCTCGGTAATGTTCTTACTGTTCTCCACAACATCCTCGACCTCTCCATACAGATTGGCGGAGGGCTGACCTTCGTATAGGGCAAGGCAGGGAGTTTTTCAGTTGAAGGAAAGGGGCAAGGGGTACCTTGCCCCTTTCTATCTGCATTTTCCTTTTCTCATCCTGCATTTTCTCTTTTTCCTTTTTTGTTGCGGGCTTTTCCCCCAGTTCTGAGTGAAATCACTCATTTTTCTTCTTTTCCCTGGAGATGGTGAATCAGGGGGGTGACTATAAGAGCTGGGGAGAGACAGTTCTCCTTTCCCTGATCACTGAAACTCTTCATCTGTTGGAACCGTCATCCTCTATATCCATCACTGCCTGCTTTCAGCTTTTTTCCTGACCTGAGAATTCCTGACCTGACAGCCGTATTCCGACCGCAAAAAAAAACACCTAAAAATGCAGATAAATCTATTTGAATCAAAAAGATATCGGAAATATTTCCACCTCTTCTAAGCACCCCCCGGTCATTCAGGAAAATGGTACAGCCGTTGCTCTAATACCCCTCAAGACTTCCACTGATTCGCGGGAGTTCAGGAAGCACAAAGGGACGAGGAGGTGATCGGGCCATCCGGAGAGGACGGCAAAGGCAGGCAAAGCCTTTAGGGAATGGGAACGGCGCAGGGAAGAGCGCCGGAGAGCATGAAAAGCCTATCCGTAGGGAAGGAGGAAAGAATGAAGATGAGAAACACAAAGACAATGAAAGGCATGACCTTCATTGCACTGGTAATGGCCCTGGTGATGTTCGGCACCATGGCAGTTCCCACAGAGAAGACCGAGGCGGGTCTGCTGAACCTTGGCGGTTCAGGCAGTTCGTCATCGCTTGTGGGCGGCAGTCTTCTGACACCGGTAATCAAGCCTGTGGCAGGACTGCTTGATCCTGTATTAAACCTGCTTTCATCGAGCGGCCTGGTCGGCGGGGTGGTCAACACCGTGAATGACCTGGTGCAGAACGCCCTTGTGTACACCGTGAACGTGGGTGCCCTCACCGGGCCGGTTATCGCCACCGTGGGCAACACGCTGAACACCCTTGATCCGATCATCAGGCCTGTGCTGAACGACACGGTCCTGCCCATCGGGCGGTCTCTGACGCAGAACACCCTTGTGCCGCTGCTTCAGCCCGTGGGCAAGATAGTGGGACAGGTGGCAGACCTTGTGGTTGAGGACCTTGTCTTCGGGACCGTCAACGGCGTCCTCAGGAGCGTCAACGAGATTGCGGGCGGCGAAGTGAAGGCCCTGATCCCCATGCCCCTTGATCCTTCAAGGAGCTGCGAGGACTGCCACAACAGCAGGGCGAACCTGATCGCAGCCATGATTGATCCTGCGAACAACGCGAAGTATCCCGGACTGGCATCCGACGTCCCCTTTGTGGACAACTTTTATGTTGATCCCGGCTACACCACCCTGCCTGACAGCATGATGTCCTCAGCAGTGAAGCATCCGCTGTGGAACGGCTGCCAGACCTGCCACGGCGCAGGAGCCCAGTTTGATCCTTTCCCTTCAGACAACTGGGTGCCTGACAGCAACCCCAACGACGGGAAGCAGGTCGCCATGGCCTGGGGCAACACCAACGACTCCAGCCACTCCTGCGGCAAGTGTCATCCCGCCAATGCCCACGCCTTCAACAAGGGCATCATGGGAACCTTCCGGGGCCATGACTTCGCCTTCAACTACAACTCAGGCGAGATCGAGAGCACCAACCCTGAGTCCAACTTTTTCTTTGATCCCCTGGGCTCCTAGCAGGCAGGGACAGACCTGGAGCGGCTTCCCCTTGACCGGAACGGCAAGAGGGTCCACGCCGGATACTACCAGGAGAGAAGGAGCTGCGCCAGCTGTCACGTTGGTTGTGCAGACTGCCATATGAACGGCCCCGGCGGCAACGCCATCGGTATCCTCGGAGCAGTTGACCTCCTCAAGGGCACCAGGGGAGTTGAGGTCTGCGACGTAGACCAGAAGAACATAGCGGTGGGTCTCAGGGTCGAGGCCTATGAGATGACCACCCTCAGGAGAGGCGGCATCGCAGGCCTTGAATACCGCAAGGGCTACATCCCCGGCGTCTCCAGGGGAACGCCTTACACCATCTATGAGGCCGGTATGGACGTCACCACCCATAAGATCCACAGGCCCATCACAGCAACCACGGCGGCAGGGGCGAACATTGGAAGAACACAGACCAGGGCCAACCTGACCCCGCTCCAGTCCATCGAGTTCTGCTGGAGATGTCATTTCAGGACAGGCGCCGAGTACGTGGGCAACTTCATCAACATCGTACCGAACCCCAACTATGACAAGAAGACCCTCGGTCATCTCAATGCCGGCATGACCTGCGTTGACTGTCACCGGTGGGGCCAGGTCCACGGTTCACAGTCCGAGAAGTCCCTCTCCTTCCAGGGCTCTCACGAGGCGCCCGACAACCCCTCACATCCCGGCGGCAACCCTGTAGGCACCGTGCCCAAGTGGGAGATCACCCCGACACCGACCAAGACCACCTGCGGCCTCTGCCACACCAAAGAGGGCAAGGAACTTGGCCCTACCGGCGGACTGGGCTGGGGCAACCTGGTGACAGCGAGCTTCCAGGAGACCGCCAGGCTGGTGAAGGGACTGGAGTACATGCCGGTTCCCGGCAAGCAGTCAAAGATGAGCCACGCCAACATG
>JBAZFD010000202.1:0-4698 GCA_041653575.1 Thermodesulfovibrionales bacterium | reverse complement strand
TTTCCTCCCGTCCCTTTACCCCCTCTGATGACGAGGCAATCCCCATCCTCTGCCGGGCAATAGAAACGAATCCCGGCATGATCAGCTTCGGCAAGGAGGCCCGGCAGTTCCAGGGGAGGGTCGGTCTCATGAGAAGCGCCTTCCCTGAGGAGAACTGGCCTGACCTCTCCGATGACACCATCTTCTCTGACCCGGCTGCATGGCTTGCGCCTTATCTCGGCGGCATCAGGACAGCCCAGGGTTTGTCGGGGCTGAATATCCTTCCGGCCTTGCAGTCTCAGCTTTCATGGGAGCAGAAGAGGCTCCTTGATGAGCGGGCGCCCCTTGCCATCTCGGTGCCCAGCGGGAGCAGGATCACGCTTGATTACGCATCAGGGGATACTCCTGTCCTTGCGGTAAAGCTCCAGGAGATGTTCGGCCTCGCCGACACGCCTGCTGTTGCAGGGGGGCGGGTGAGGCTTGTCCTTCACCTCCTCTCCCCTGCCAGGCGGCCCCTCCAGGTCACCCAGGACCTCAGGGGGTTCTGGAACAGCGGGTACCAGGAGGTGCGGAAGGAGATGCGGGGCAGGTACCCCAAGCATCCCTGGCCGGAGGACCCATGGAATGCCCCTCCCACGCGGAGGCTGAAGCCGAGAGGCACGTAGGCCCAGAATCCACCATCAAAAAAACTCGGTGTTTGCGCGGGCACGCATTCTCACTCATTCTCGCTTCGCTCCGAGGCACCGGGCCGTCGGTGAAGCACGACGGCCCGCTGAAACCGTTCGAACGCATCCCCGCGCAAAGTTGATGGTGGATTCCGGAGGCCTACACCCCTGAGAACTCCTCAGGGTATTCCACGACACCGCTCACGCCTGTCAGGCCACCCTCCACAAGCTCAAGGGCAAGGAAGTAGGCAGGGGGAATGCCGGGCGGTGTTTCAATCTTCCAGAGGTCGGCAGGCTTGAACCCGAAGCGGCTGTAGTATTCAGGTTCACCCAGGACGATGACTGACCTGAACCCCAGCTCCCGTGCCCTGGCAAGCCCCTGCCTCACCAGGGCTGTCCCGATCCCCTCCCTCTGAAGACCGGGGATGACCGAGAGGGGGGCAAGCGCCAGTGAAGGGATGCGGCCCTTGTCCCCCCAGATCCCTATGGGGGTGAGGAGGATATGCCCCACTATTTCCCTTTCCACTTCTGCCACCAGGGAAAGTGAGGGGCTGAAGGACTGCCTTTTTCTCAGCCCTTCGACGAGCTTTCCCTCTCCGCCGCTGCTGTAAGGCATATCCTCAAAGGCCTTCCTGATAACAAGCCCCACTCTTTTGTAGTCCCTCTGTTTCTCTTCCCTGATCGTGATATCCATGGCCTTCCCTGTATGAGTATAGCCCGGATTATCCTGCGGGCGTACCGGGAAAGGGTTTGGCCCTTTCGGCTATACTAAGGGATGTCTTTGCCCTTACAGAGAGGCATCCTGCATTGGCTCGCAGCCATTCTCCTTCTTTTTGTCTCTTCCCTCCAGGCGCAGGCGTGGCAGCCGCCCCTGAGAACCGTCCCCAAGACAGACCTCACCGATGTTGCTGTTGCAGGCTATGCAGGAGATGAGCCGGTGATATTTTTTAATCCCCAGTACATGCAGTGGCTGGGTTCTGTGTCTTCTGCCTTTTTCTTTGCCCACGAGTACGGCCACCACCACCTCGGCCACCTGAAAGGGCTCGCCGAGGTCATGAAAAAAGAGCCCCAGAGCATGATCAGAATACGGCAGGAGTATGAGATGGAGGCTGACTGCTATGCCGCAGCCCTCCTGGCGCGGGAGGCCCCCCAGGCTGTGGAGGCGATAATCACCCTTTTTGAAACAGCCCAGGGAGAGGGGAGGATTGACTGGCTCCATCCCTCAGGGTATGAGCGGGCCGACCTTATCAGGAGCTGCGCCAGCAAGGCGCTCTCCGCCGGGGCGGGGGAGGATACCGATTTCCCTGCCGGAGACCCTGAGGCATCGCGGTATGTCACCCTTACCCAGTCAGATGCCCGCCGGGATGCCTCACGGCTGCTTTTCACCTACCGATGCAAAAACACCGGGCATCGTCCTGTCCGGTGCTCTGTCCTGGTCGGATTGCCCGATGAGAAGGAAGCGATTTCAGTAGTCAGTAAGTTTGTCTTTGAGCTCTTTCCAGGCGATGTGAGAACAATCCACGGCAATCTCGCGGCAACCGGCGAACGGACAACAGCTCTGGATCTTTCAGCGCGGCTCTCCTGCGAATTCATCGGGCCTGAGCTCCCGGAGCCGAAGAAGATCTCAGCCTCACACTTTCTCTCTTTTGCGGGACTCCGCTCCGGTGACGGCGCTTCCGAGGTTGTAGCCAGGTTCGGCATGGTCATGCCCAGGCACGGCAGGTTCATGTCCTATCTCGATTACTTCAACGGTTCGATGAGCATAGGCTGCAACCGTTCTACCAAAAAGGTGGTCACTGTTGACGTGGTAGGCCTTGATGGGGTGAAGGCCCTGAAGGGTCTCGGGATCAATGACCCCAAGCTCGACTTCATCGGTAAGTCCAGGGAGTATGTCCTGAAGGCCCTCGGAGATCCATCCCCTGATCCCAATGCCACAGAGTTCAGCCGCGATGCCGACGGCGTAAGCGTAATCTTCTCCTGCTACGGCGCTGAGTGCAGCCAGATAACGGTGAGGTGGGCGGGAAGGTGATGGGCTCTCAGGCGACTGAGTTGCCAAGTAGATGACGATAGGATCCGAGGAGATTCATGATGTAAATACTCCGAAGGTGATTGAAATGAGCCTAAAATACATTTTTATATCCATTCCGCATAGTATGCACCTTATAGGGAAAGGTGAGATGGAAATCAAAAAATATACTGAAAACAAGGGGAAATCCTCGGATGATCCCGGGCTGCTATATCCTCAACGCCCTCATCGCTTATCAATCCTCAGTCCTTCAACCTTTTTGGAACCTGAGCGACAGGAACTGCATTTTTCATGTCTGGCGGTTGTACCAGAATCTACCATCAACTTTGCGCGGGGATGCATTCGAACGGTTTCAGCGGGCCACCGTGCTTCACCGTTCCGGTGAGGCGTTCCGGTGCCTCGGGGCGAAGCGAGAATGAGTGAGAATGCGTCCCCACGCAAACTCAGAGTTTTTTGATGGTGGATTCTGGTTGTAGCACCGATTGACATTGGGTGACATTTGTAGTCATTATTAAGAACACAAAGGGGGGGCATGGTTATGAAGTTTTTGAGTGTTCGTGATTTGAGGGGCAAGTCGGCACAAGTGTGGAAGGAGCTTCCTGAGGAGAGGGAGATGGTGATAACCAGCAATGGACGGCCCATCGCCATCCTGGCTGCGATCAATGAGTCAAACATTGAAGAGTCCCTCGCGGCCTTCCGCCAAGGCCGGGCTGTGGAGGCGGTCGCCTCTCTCCAGCGTCAGTCGGTGAAGCAGGGGACGGATCAGATCACCATGGATGAGATCGAGGCGGAGATCAGGGCGGTCCGCAAGAAGCGCAGCAGATGAACATCGTCCTGGACACAAACGTCCTTGTGGCGGGATTGTTGTCGCCCTTCGGGACCTGCGGAGAGATCGTGCGCATGGTTTCGTCAGGCGAGCTGACCCTTTCTTTTGATGCACGTATTCTTGTGGAGTACAGCGAGGTGCTCCTGAGGCCAAAGTTCAGGCTGAAAGAGGACAAGATCGCTGCCCTCATGGATCAGATCCAGCACCGCGGGCAGACGGTGGCTCCCTCTCCCCTGCTCCACTCCCTGCCTGACCCTGATGATGCTCCCTTTCTGGAGGCTGCAATTGCCGGCAATGCGGTCTGCGTGGTTACAGGAAATCAGATTCATTTCCCTTCGGATCTCTGCCAGGGAGTAAAGGTCCTTTCACCCGCCGAGTTTATCGTTCTTTTCAAAAGCGCGGAACTGAGAGGATAGCTTCCCCTTTTTTACCGGCACTACTCTATCCTCAGCACCTTCCTTGCAATCTTCCCCGTCACCGTCTCGTGTGTTTTCAACGCGCCGTAGGGGCAGACTTCTACGCAGCAGTAGCATCTGATGCATTTTTCGTAGTCGAAGCGGATCTTTTTGTCGTCTGTTATTGCCTTGGCTGGGCAGTATCTCCAGCACTCGCCGCAGTGGCGGCAGATGGTGTCGTTGCACTCGGGCCTCTGGATGAGGTGTTTGCGCATGAATCCGTGGAGCTGCTGAGGGCCGAAGATGAGAGGGCTCTGGTCGGGGAGCTTGTAGTCCTTTACCTCCGGGAGTTCGCCGTCCACCAGCCCTTCTTCAAGAGCGATCCTGTTGGTGAGCACCTCTTCCGGCGGGACTCCCACAAGCCGGGCGGCGGTGATGTCGAGGCTGAAGGTGTCGGTGGAGGCCACGATGACGCCGATTTCCCTCGGGATGCCGCTTCTTCCCGGTCCCTGTCCTTCCATGGCGAGGACTCCGTCGAGGATGGTGACAGAGGGATTCACAGCCTGGCAGATCCGAACCAGGAGTTTTGCGAACATCTCCCTGTCCACCCCTGTCCTGAGGTGCCATTCAGGCTTCCTCATCCCAACGATGCAGCCGAAGAGGTTTTTCACCCCCAGGGTGAGGAGCATGTGCGCATGGGTCTTGAGCTTGGGGAGGTTGATGAGGAGGTCTGTCTCCATGGCGTCCCTGGCAATCTCAAGTTTTTTGAAGGGCTCCCCGGCGTCTACTGTCACAAACTCCTTGAAC
>JBAZFD010000201.1:0-4700 GCA_041653575.1 Thermodesulfovibrionales bacterium | reverse complement strand
AGAGAGGATTCCGGCTATGATGTCTCCGCCCACATAGCTCCCGGCGTTGGGGAATACATAGACCACTCCGGAGGGATTGATGCCAAGCCCCAGTTCATCAGGCCTCAGGAAATCAAAGCCGTGGGAAACAGGGATATAGGGATCTATGGGGATGTTCTCCACGGGAAGGCCGAGGAGGAAGTGGGTCATGATGGTGTTCCCGGCTATGGAGAGGGCGTAAATCTCATGAGGAGCCGTGGCTGAGGCCTTGCAGATATCTTCGATGAGGCTGTTCAGTCCCTGAATAAGGAGATCATGGAGCCGCTCCCCCTCGCCCGCCATGGCCCTGTGGACCCTTGTGAGGACGTCCGTGCCCGCCTCGATCTGGGGGTTCTCCCGCTCAGCCTGACAGACCTTTTCCCCGGTTTTGCAGTCTATGAGGGACGCCGCCATGTTCGTCGTGCCTATGTCTATGGCAAGACCATAAGGGGTTCCCTTGCCGAGGGAAACGACCTGTGCCCTGTCAGGGAGGAGGCAGACGGTGAGGGTGATGCTGAACGCCCCCTCCCTGAGGAGACGGGGGAGATCCCTGAGGTGCCTCAGGTCAAGATCAATGGGGATTGAAGTGCCTAATTCCTTCTGGATTGAATGAATCAGCCTCTCCCTGTCTGCCCTCTTGTCCAGGGGATGAGGCCTTTCGAGGCTGAGATGAAGGGTCTTGAGGAGAGGGGTCATCCCTCGTAGAGGACCTTTCCCATGTCCGTGGTATCATACCCGCCCAAGGACTCAACGGCTGTCCTGAAATCCCTGTCCTCCCTGATGATGGAGAGGAGAGCCTGCATCATCTCCGTATGAAGGAGGTCGGAAGGGATTGCCAGGTCATACCGCTCCTTTGCAACAGGGATGAAGTCCAGCCCCAGGGCCTGGGCAGAGGAGTAGATGGCGAGACCGGTGTCTGCGAGACCGGTGAGCACTGCTGAGGCAACTGCCATGTGGGTGTACTCATCCCTCTCGTACCCCTTTATCATATAAGGGTTGATCCCGATTTCCCTGAGGTGCTTGTCCAAGAGGAGCCGCGTGCCTGAGCCTGACTGCCTGTTGATGAACATCACCTCATCCCTGATAAGATCCTCAAATCCCCTGATCGCCTTGGGGTTCCCCCTTTTCACCAGGAAGCCCTGCTCCCGGTAGACGAGATTGATGAGGGTGATTCCCTGATCGTGGAGGAGCCTCTTTATGTAGGGGACATTGTACTCCCCTGTCTGCTCATCCAGGAGATGGGTTCCGGCCATATGGGCCTCCCTCCTCTTCAGTGCCATGAGCCCTCCCATGGAGCCCACGTGGGCTGAGGAGAGGGAGAGCTCGGGGTGCTTCTTTTTCAGGGCGGTGGCGAGAATATCCAGGGCGTTGTCGTGACTCCCTATGCAGACCACGGTATTTCTGATCTCAGACCTCTTCCGCAGGAGCTCAATCTCCGCCTCGACACCTGCATTGAACCCCTCAGATCCTGCCGGGACCCGCATGATTCCGTCAGCCCGGACCAGGGACATGAGGAGCCCTGCGCCCCTGCCCACAGGAGTGGCCACATGCCGGTTACCGACCACTCCCACCTTCACCCTCACAAACTCATCCACTCCCATGGGAGAGGAGATCTGGCGGGAGATCATGGCGCTGAGGGTCTCCTTCTCATCGGAGGACACTCCCAGGAGCCGCGCTATGAGGGGCCTCACAAAGGCCTGGAAGGTGAGGTAGGTGGACACGGGATAGCCGGGTATGCCGAAGACCGGCTTGTTCTCCACGAACCCGGCAATGAGGGGTTTTCCCGGCTTCATGGATACGCCGTTGATGATCACCTCTCCGAGCTCCTTTATCGCAGTAAGTGTGTAGTCCTCAGAACCCCTGCCTGACCCTGCGTTGACAAGGACGATGTCAGAGGACCGGACCGCATCAATAATCCTCTCTTTGAGCTCCTCCAGGTTGTCCCGCACAATCCCATATCTGATAGGTTCAGCGCCGAGCTCAGTGCAGAGCCCGGAGAGGACAACAGAGTTGTACTCAATGATCTCAGGGGCCTGGGGAGGCCTTTCCCTCACTATGTCCGGCTCTATAATCTCCGTACCTGTGGGGATGATCGCCACCTTTGGCCTTCTCCGCACAGCCACCTCTATATGGCCGCTGGCAAGCATGGCCCCCATGTCTACAGGCCTGATCCTGTGGTTCTCAGGAATGATCAGCTCAGTAGCCACAATGTCCTCTCCGATCGTCCTCACATGCTGATAAGGCGCCACAGCCTGGTATATCTCTATGTATTCCCTGTCTCCGCTCTGACTTCTGTCCTCTGTCTTCTGTCCTCTGACGATGTTTATCTCCTCCACCATGATCACAGCGTTGAAACCCTCGGGCATAGGGTCGCCGGTGTCCACATAGACCGCATCCTGTCCCAGCTTCAGGAGCACAGGCGAGGTCTCAGAGGCGGTAAAGGTTTCGGTGAACCTGACGGCATAGCCGTCCATGGCCGAGGAATGGAAAAAAGGAGATGAGTACCGGGCAAAAACAGGGGCAGAGGTGACCCTGCCAAGAGATTCGCCGACCTTCACGGTCTCCGTTTCTGTGTGGCTGATCTTGAGGGAGTCAAGAGATGAGATGAGGCCCTTCAGAGCCTCATCAAGGGAGAGGATATCAAGGAATATCTGTTTCATTATTTTCTATCATAGAACAAATCCCCGCCCTATTCAATCTCTATCATCCTCACCATGCCCAGGGGATTGGGGGCTGGCCTCCTGTACCCTCTCTGCTGGGCGATGATGTCCAGATGGAGGCTCATAAGATCAGCCTCCCCGGCAGTCTGCCCGGAGAGACCGCCCTTCATGGTCTTTATGTAGCTCTTGCAGGAATCGCAGGTGTCTATACGGATGCCGCCCTCTCCTTCCACCTCAAGAATCGTGATCTTCGAGGTGTCTTCCTCAAGGCAGAAAGGGCAGCCGGTCCTCCTGAATTCACCGGCGGCCTCGCAGTAGGGGCAGTGGAGGCTCCTCCTCCCCTCATCAAGAGAGGCTACTGACGCTGCGGAACCGCAGACAGGGCACCTTCCCCCCTCCCAGGAAGCGTCGGCCTTACTCCCTCCATTCAGGGAGAGGAAATAGGGCCTTGCCAGCACGAAGAGTAGCATCCGGAGCTCTTCCTCGGTGTAGGGAGAAGAGGCGATCGGGAACTCCCCCTTGGGGAGCTCCCTCAGATCAAGACCAGTGATGACCTCCCTCAGGGGAGAGACCGCCTCCATGGGGAGCTGGAAGACCGATGCAAAGGTCTCGAGAAGTTCTTCAACGACCTGGGGCTGATAGGAGCTCTCTCCATCGCTGATAAACCAGCTCAGCTTGCCTGATATAACCTTCTGAAACTCAAGGATAAGCTCCCGCCTGTCCCTGGCTGACCTCAGGACCTCTTCCAGAGTCTCTTCCCCGGTCATTATGAGAGTCCCTTCCTTTCGATCCACTTGGCGTGTCTCTTCTTTGCCCAGGCCAGAGGAACGGTGCCGGTTATCATGATCCTCAGAGTCCCCGGATTCGCAAGGGTCGCCAGATAGATGTGCATGGGGATGGCGATCATCATGATATCAAAGGCCGCGTTGTGCAGGAAGTGAGAGAGGAGCACTAGGCCCCTGATGTCGGCAGTCTCGGGCCTCTGCCAGATGATGAGGCCTGTCACTGAAATCGCAATGCCCGCAGCCAGCAGAACCAGGTAATAGACCTTCTGTCCTGCGTTGAGCTTGTCCTGGGGCGGGACTGTGACCTTCTTTGATATGTACCCCCCTCCCTTGAGGAACCACTCTATGTCATCCTTTCCGAACCTCAGGGCAACGGGAAGATAGAAAAAGATACTGAAAAAAAGGGCCACTCCGAAGGCCACACCGGCCCAGTTGTGTATCACCTTCATCTCGTTGAAACCACCGAAAAAGGCTCCTACTCCCTCCAGGTGAAAGAGAAATCCGAATCCTGTGATGGCCAGGAGGAAGCAGCTCCCGGCAAGGAGCCAGTGGTTTATTATTTCGAAGGCGTCAGCCTTCCTGATCATCTTTGCCATTACTCTTCCCCTCCTTCCTCATCCTTGTCCTTCTTCGGCCCTACTGCTATGTAGTGGATCAGCGAGGCCGCCACGGCTCCGCCCAGCCCCAGATAAGCCAGGGGCTTCAGGACAGAGTTCCAGAGGGCGATCGTCTCCGGTATCCTGGGAGACTCATCCATGCCGTAGACCTTCGGTGAGTCCTTGAAGGCGTACAGCGTTCCCAGGCCGCCGAGATCAGCCTCTCCGTAGACCTTTGTGTACCCTTTCTGTCTCGCTGAACTCAGAAGGGCATCCCTTTCGCCGAACCTTATCGCCCCTGTGGGGCAGGTCTTGGCGCAGGCAGGCTCAAGCCCCTCTGCTATCCTGTCTGAGCAGAGGTGACACTTGGAGATCTTGTCCTTTTCGTCATACCTGGGGACATTGAAGGGGCAGGCTGAGTTGCAGAGCTTGCAGCCTATGCACTTATCCTTGTCATAGGCCACTGCCCCCTCCTTTGTCCTGAAGAGGGCGCCCGGCGCAGGGCAGACGGTCATGCAGCCCGCCTCGTCGCAGTGCATGCACCTCTGGCTGACGAAGAGCCACCTCGCCGGGTTGATCTCCGACGGCAGCTCCACGTACCTGATCCTGTTGTAGAGGCCGGGGTAAAGGTCAGGGGGATT
>JBAZFD010000200.1:0-4705 GCA_041653575.1 Thermodesulfovibrionales bacterium | reverse complement strand
TTTCCTTGGCTGTGACACGCAGGGGGTGTCATGCGCCATGCCTCCGGGCAGGGAATCGGACCAGGTGAAGAGGGTCAGGGAAGAATTGGGGAGCTACATAGTTCTTGTTCCCGGCGCCCGGTGGAAGACGAAGATATGGCCTGCTGAAAAGTTCGGGAGGCTCGCCTCTCTGCTCAATACAAGGTGCATTGTTGTGGGAGGAAAGGCGGACGAGGCGAAGGGCAGGGAGATAGAGGCCCTCTCGGGCGGAAAGGCGATCTCCCTGGCAGGCAGGACAGACCTGGCGGAGCTGGTCTCCATCATAAAAGGCGCGAGGTATATGATCAGCAATGATTCAGGCCCCATGCACATCGCAGCAGGCTTCGGCATCCCCGTTGTCGCCATCTTCGGCCCCACGAACCCGGTGAGGACAGGGCCCTACGGAGAAATGCACAGGATCGTGACGCCCCAGATCCCCTGCGCCCCCTGCTACAAGCGGAGCTGTAAGGATCTCAGGTGTATGGAGGCGATATCGGTCGAGCAGGTGTATGAGGCAATTCAGGAGGAGATAAAAAAGCAATGAAATACCAGATAGGTGAGACGGGACGTATTGTGGTGGCGCGGTTTGAGGACGGGGACAATGTGCTTCAGGGGATAGCGGAGATCGCGAAGAAGGAGGAGATCAGGGCCGCTGCCGTTTATCTTGTGGGCGGGATGAAGGCAGGCAGGTTTGTTGTGGGGCCTGAGACGGAGACCATGCCGCCGGTCCCTGTCTGGCGTGAGCTGAAGGAAAGCCATGAGATCGTGGGCATCGGCACCATTTTCTGGCAGGGGGACGAGCCGAAGATTCATCTCCACGGCGCCTATGGCAAAAAGGACAGCGTGAAGATGGGTTGCATGAGGGCAGATTCAGAGGCCTTTCTCGTGCTTGAAGCGATCATCATGGAGATCAAAGGGGTTGACGCAAAGAGAGAGCTGGATGCCCTCTCCAACATGGTGCTCCTGAAGGTTTAGGCTGGAAATTTGGGGACTGAATCTGGTACTATAACAGCTCCTCGAATGGAGGGGTGGCTGAGCGGTTGAAAGCGGCGGTCTTGAAAACCGCTGAAGGGGTGACTCTTCCGTGGGTTCGAATCCCACCTCCTCCGTTGATTATCAAGGGCTTGCAGGTAATTCCTGCAAGCCCTTTTTTCTTATTTCAATCACTACAAAATCACTACACCCCTACATACCCCTTCAGATCATCAGCAATGGAGAATATCCCAGTCTTGCTGATCCCCGTTACCCCTGACTCCAGCCTCCTGAGGTAGGCCGTACTGCTATCGCATTTCAGTTGCACATAGACTGTTGTCAGTCCTGTGGCAGGAGGGGCGATATCCAGGGACACCACGGCATAGGGCTGGTATGTTACTTCCTTCGCAGTGCCGTAGGTGGTTCCAATGCGCAACCGAGCATAGGCTTTTTGGCCTAAGGTGGCGTTTTTGATCTCCACATCATAGCCCGTCAGCGGTGCAGCATAGGGGCTGGCAAGCGAGCCTCTCGGCACGCTCTCGATAAAGGAATATACATCAACATACGAGGTCGATGTCGTCGTCTGCTCGGTGATCTCGTGCGGCGTCACCTCAGAGAGGATGCTCCGGGAGCCTCCCACGGTCACAAAGTCAAAATAGACCGTACCGGCCACATTGGTATCGGTATAGCCGCCGATCAGCCTGATCTTGCAGAAACAGGCTGTCGAGGGGATCGCCTTGTGGCTGATGCACGCGCCCCTGAGCATTGCGCTCGTGGGGTTGTTGGTGCTCTCGAATACGGTCAGGCTGGAGATCGTGACCTTTGCCTTGGTGAAAAATTCCACCTCCACCTTCACTTTGATCCCCGCCACGCTGGCCCATGAGATCCAGAACAGGGACAGGGGGGCATGGGTGGTCATGGTCACATAGTCGCTTTCCAGGTAGCCGCCGCCGTTGCCTGCGCCTCCGGGGTGGACGAACTTGTAGGCCTTGGCCCCGTGGGCAGGGCTGGTGGTCTCGTAGGCGCCCGATCCTCCTGGATAGGTGTTTCTGGTCCAGGAGTCAGGGACCCCGGAGCTATCCGCGTCTATCTCGAAGGAGCCGTTGGCGATGCCTTCGCCGCCCTGGGCGGCGGTTATGTTGCCGTAGAGAAAATCAAGGGAGTCCTTGACTTTCTGCCACAGTGCCCGGCTCACCGGTTTCCCGGTCTGTATCTCTGCGCTCAATAGGGGATCAAAAGCCATGCAGCCTCCTCAGTATGTGTAGTAACCGTCCGACTCGTCGGCCATGAGGCCAGTGTCCTCGGTCATGTAGCCGTATTCCTTGTCTGCGTCCGTGGCCGCGTCGTAATCAGGGGCACCGTCCGGGGCGATGAAGCATAACCTCCGGGGATGCAGCCTGATGGTCTTCAGGCTCACCCGTGAACCCTTGGGCTCCCGCTTGATGACCTGGAAAATCACGTTATTCAGGGGGGTCCCGTCGGGGTTGAGGAGCTCGTCGGTAGAGATCCTCAGGAAATCCCCGGTTTTGATCTCAGAGTCCTTGAGCTCCACATCCAGGGGGATGATGGGCGAGGCGTCCCTCTGCCGCCAGACCTGCCGGGTTATGAAGTCCTTGACGAACCCCTCCATGAGCTCGTCGGAAACGTAGCCGCTGCGCAGCCACCGGCAGAAGAACTTCGTCTCCGGGCTGTCTCCGTACTCGCTGGAGCTCTCCGCGTCGGCATCCACGGCTATGTCTATGCGGTTGTATTCTTTGGGGTCGTCCACCTTGCCGAGGGCGGTCTTGTCCCAGTAGAGGATCACCCGTGATATGCGGCTCTTCTCGTTGAGGTCAGCAGAGCCCTCGATGATATTCGCCTCGTCCGTCAGGGCGGTGTAGGGCCTGCCGGGCTGATTCGGCAGGTTTCGCCTGATCGTCACCTTCAGATCCTCAGCCACCCAGCTCTTGCTGTCCAGGAGGCCCACAACCTCAAAGTAGAGCGTGGAGAGCTTCGTGGGCTCGCTGACGATGGCAGAGAAATTCACCTCTCCCCCCGGCCAGTCGCGCTGGGTGTTGAACTCCGTGCTGTTGACGCTGGCAGCGTCCATCCCGGCATCGGTGAGGAGCATGGTCTTGAGGTGGTCGAAGGGGTTCCCCGGCGCGTAGTACCGCACCTTCTGCACCTTGTCCTTTGCCTTGTGCTCCGCCGGCACTGTGTCAAAATAGTGCCTGGAGCAGCCGGTGATCTGGTTACTACCGGGGACCGTACCGGTGTACCGGATGATCTCGTCGCCGATGCGGATATAGCCAGAGGGAGAATCAAGCCCGTCGAGGGTGCTCAGGGTCGCGTCCGTGGCTACATCGGTGATATCAGCCACGAGCTTGATGTCCAGCTTGGGCGGCACTTCGATGTTCGCCAGGGCCTTCAGGAGGTCCACGACCTCGATCTTCACCTCTCCCTTGCCGAGGGTGATATTCTCGATCACGCCCACGGCCTTCTGCTGATACTCGGCCTCCGTGATCCCCGTGAAGCCCTCATAGACCTTCACGGGCCTGCCCTTGAAATTGCGATTGCGGGCAAGGAGTTTTTTCCAGTAGGTGCCAGGGATATCGGGGAAGGTGTCCCGCTGCGTGACATAGGGGTCAATCCCCACGTCTGCGTCGGGCTCGTCCCAGGCCTCGATGGTCACTCTCCCGGTGATGGTCAGGTTGTCCTTGATCTCCGTGGGGAGGTGCCCCACCCGCTTGAGGTAGGGCCTCTCCCCGGTCCGGAAGGGCAGGGGGGCGTCGGCTGAGCTGAAGCGGTAATCCTTCGTAGTGCGAAGGTATGCCGTCTTCATCCGACAGGTCGGGAAGGTATTGAAGCAGGGGGTCCCCGTGGCCGTGCAGGGGGACACCCCAAAGGTTCTGCCGCAATAGTCCAGGGTGATGACCACAAGGGTCACCGGTGTCCTGGATATCGCGGCGAGCTCTTCGGAGTAGCTCATCAGGGAAAGGTCACCTCGTAGGCGAGGACCTCCTCCAGGGAGTCAAGGCTGATCACCTCCAGCTCCTTCTCGTCTACCTGAGACCTCACGGCCTGAATGGCCGCCGTGATTGCCTCAGACGTGGTGGTGTCGTAGATGCCCAAGGCCGCGTTGACCTGTTTGTAGGCCGGCGCGGCGGCATATATCGCCTGGCTGGCTCTCTTTTTCAGCTCGCCGATCTTGAACTGCTGGGCAGCGATGATGACCTCCTCGATCGGAACCTCCTCCAGGAGCCGGGCGAGGGACTCGGGGTCGGTGAGGTTGTAAGAGCAGTACGTCTTTTCTCCGTATGTGATGGTGATAATCATTACTGCCTCCTTATTACAGTACGATATTCGAAATGATGTTTCTGGGTGTGCTATTGCCGTCCCGGACGATATTGGCGATCTTGTACGCCGCATCGTCAACAGTCAACGATGATTCCACGTATACCGCGCAACTGCTCTGCAATCCAGTGAGCAAGTACCCTGTGCTGTTGGTGGTCGCCGTGGTGCCGGAAAGCGACAGGGTGCCCATCGTCCCCTCCACATACATGAAGGAGTTCCCGTCGTTGCTCAGGGTGACGGAGCCCCCGGAAACACTGCATGAAGCATACGCCGCCGATAGGGTGACGGGAGTATAGATAGCCCGTTTATATGTGCTATGCCAGGCGACGGCTGGATTGGCCTTTGCAGCCAAAACGATGTGTATGCTATCAAATGATATATG
>JBAZFD010000199.1:0-4663 GCA_041653575.1 Thermodesulfovibrionales bacterium | reverse complement strand
GTTGCTTCCGGTTTTGCCCCGAGCCCCACATGACAGGAACTGCATCCGTTCCAGTTGCCCAGGATATTGATGCAGTAGGCATTCATTGCGCCTGCGTCCTTCCCCTGGATGGGCTGGCCATTGACGATCTCCAGTGCCGCGCCTTTCCACTGGTAGTGAACGGATGCGTGCACCTCAGTTGCTTCCTCGTCATGACATTCCAGGCAGGTCTCCGGACCGGTCCAGACCATGTTGAGGTGGTCCTTTTCTATCTCTCCCCAGACAGGAGAAAAATAGAATAATGATACAACGGTTGCCACAAGGCCGAAGAGAATATTCCTTCGTTTCATAGATTTGGTTACCTCCCAAAAATTAAAGTTTGGTTAAACTGGTTCCTACTATAGCAATCGAAAAATTAAAAGTTTATTAAACTTTTCTGCGCTTAAGATTAGGAGCAGGCAAAAGAAAGCTGCTACGTTGGAGAGGAGATTGTTGCTGCGGTGGTAACGATCAATGACGTGGCAGACAGTGATATGTTGCCGGAACTGCTGTCCCAGAACACCTGCCGTTGGGACAACGGGCTTCTTCTTTGTCTGAAGGTGTGATATTTTAGACTATCTCCCGCAGTTACTCTCTTTGCGGGACAAGGAGGGGGAGAGGTATGCAGAAAAACTGGACCATTCCCGGCGCTTTCAGGGAATCTGCAGAAAGATACAGGGATCTTATCGCCTTCAATATCTTAGACAGGGAATGGAAGAGCATTACCTACGGGGAGTTTTTTGCCCTGTCCGCGGCCATGGCCTTTTTCTTCACCGATGAGGGGCTTGCAAAGGGGCAGCGGGTGGCCATTCTCGCTGAGAACAGGCTGGAGTGGTGCGCCGCTTACATGGCGATCCAGCTTGCCGGGGGCATAGCAGTCCCCATTGACATGCACCTAGGAGCTCATGAGGTCAGGAACCTCCTCCTCGACTCCGAGGCCTGGGGTGTGTGCTTTTCCGCAGAGACAGCGGGTAATGTCGCAGAGGCGCTGGAAGGGACCGGTATGCGGGAGATCAGGATCGATTCCCCCTTTCCCCAGGGGCCCGGCCTTTCCGGGTTTCCGGAGGTCTCTCCTGATGACATTGCCTCGATCATCTACACCTCGGGCACAACGGGAAATCCCAAGGGCGTGATCCTTACCCACGGAAATCTCTGCTCCGATGCAAAGGCGGTCATGGATGCCGGGATTGTCACCCATGAAGACAGCATCCTTTCCATCCTCCCTTTTCATCACACCTACCCGTTCATGTGCACCTTCCTTGTCCCTGTTTTCCTGGGGGCAACGATTACCCTCTCCCCCGGCATGAAGGCCGCCGACATGATCGCTGCCATCAGGGAGCGCGGGGTCACTGTCCTTGTGGCTGTTCCAAGGGTGCTGGAGTTGATGAGGAACGGGATTCTCGGCAGGATCAGGGAGAACCGTTTTTCCGTCATCCTCCTTGGCCTCATGAGGCTGAGCAGTTCGGTGAGGAGGCGGTTTGATATCAACCTGGGGAAGCTGATCTTCAGCTCTGTCCTGAAAAACTTCGGCGGCCTCAGGTTCTGCGCCAGCGGCGGCGCGAGGCTTGACCCCTCTGTGATGTCCGACCTTGAGGCACTGGGTTTTACCGTGCTTGAGGGGTACGGCCTCACAGAGACATCTCCGGTGATCACCTTCAACCCCCCTGAAAAGAGAAAGCCCGGTTCGGCAGGAAAACCCCTCCCCGGAGCGGATATCATGATCGGCGAAGACGGAGAGGTGATGGTAAAGGGTCCCATGGTCTTTCCAGGCTACTACAGGAACCCCGAGGTCACAGAGGCTTCTTTTGACGGAGGATGGTTCCTTACCGGCGACCTGGGCTCAAAGGACCCGGAAGGGTATCTCTATATCACCGGCAGGAAAAAGGAGGTGATCATCCTCAGCTCCGGGAAGACGGTCTACCCCGAGGATGTGGAAAAGCCCTACAGCTCCATCAGGCTCATCAAGGAGATCTGCGTTACCGGTATGGAGAAGGACGGGGTGGCTGAAGCCCTTCACGGCATCATTGTCCCTGACATGGATTACGCCCGTGATTCCTTCATCGGGAACATTGCAGAGGCCCTGAGGTGGAAGATCAACGGCGTTTCCCAGGGGTTGCCTGAGTACATGAGGATAAAGGGCTTCACCATGAGGCAGGAGCCTCTTCCCCGCACCCCTCTGGGTAAGCTGAGGAGGTTCATGGTAGAGGCTGAGATGGCAAGGCCTGAGCCGGAAAGGCCGGCTGACACCTCCCTCGTGGAGGATGCAGTCGGCAGGAGGGTCTTTGAGTGTATCAGGGCGGTGATGAAGGAGGAGGTTTCCGTCCACTCCACGGACAACCTGGAGCTGGACCTGGGATTCGACTCCCTGAGGAGGCTGGAGTTTCTCACCTCCCTTGAGGACGCCTTTTCCCTTGATCTCCCTGAGACCTTCATTGCCGAGGTGCAGACCGTAGGGGATGTGGTTGAGGGGCTGAAAGCCCAGCTCATGGGTGGGGAGACGTCAGGGAAAAGGAAGACCACCTGGGCGGATATCCTTGCCAAAGATCCCGAAGAGGCGGACAAGAAGGAGATTGCCCTTTCCTTCAGTCCGTTGGAGACCTGCGAAGCCTCAATCATCTCTTTTTTCCTGAGGAGCTTCATCGGTCTCTTTTTCCGCCTCGATATAGAGGGGGAGGAGAACATCCCTATGTCAGGGGGGTATATCATCGCTCCCAACCATGAGAGCTATCTGGACGGGTTTCTCATCGCCTTCTCTCTTTCCCCTGAAGCATCCAGGGGTCTTTATTTCATAGGCTTCCAGACCTACTTTACCGGGACCATCACCTCAGGGCTTGCCCGGCTTGCCCATGTGATACCCATAGACCCTGAGACCTACCTTCAGCGGGCGCTCCAGATGTCCTCCTTTGTCCTCAGGCAGGGCAAGGCGATGTGTATTTTCCCTGAGGGAGGCCGCTCCATTGACGGTAATCTCATGCCCTTCAAAAAGGGAATAGGCATTCTTGCCCTTGAGCTTCAGACCCCGGTGATCCCCGCTCATATCGAGGGCTCCTTTGAGGCAATGCCAAGGGGGGCAAGGTTCATGAGGCCGGGAAGGATAAGGGTGAGATTCGGCAAACCTCTTTCCGGCATTGAGGTTGCAGCGGGAGAGGACAAATACCAGGCCTTCGCCGACAGGCTGAAGGCGGAGGTGCAGAAGCTCGCCGGGAAACAGCAGGGGTGATGAGATGTCCATCCTTCCGGAATTTCAGGGAGACCAATGTCATGGTGAGCCTGTCGAACCATGGATTCCCCGGTCGGGCCGGGCAATTACGGTATTGAATCCCTGACTAAGGGTGCCAAGCGGGAACAAAAAGATCACTCAAGAACAACAAAGTGGGAAGTCGGTTTTAAGGCGCGGTCAAAGGTTATCGTCTCATCGCAGCCTCTGGCATGATTGAGCCTGCCGGATGTCATCCCTGACCAGATACCGGACAAGCACGTTTGTATCAAGGCCCTTCACTGCTTATCCCGGAACCTTTCCCTGATTGTCTTCTTCATCTCTTCAACGGAGACCGCCTTTATCCCCGGCCTGCTCAAGATCCCTTCAAGCTCTCCTGCATCAAGCGTGGCGGGCTCAATGATCACCCTGCCGTTTTCTCCGATAACAAAATCAACCCTGTCTCCGGGATGGAGATTCAGATGATCCCTGATTTTTTTTGGTATGGTAGTTTGTCCCTTGGATGTTATCACCGATGCTGGCATAGTTTATCCTTTCTCTGTAGTGGAATCCTTGCTTTATGGTAAGTATTCCGGAACGCGATGTCAAGCTCCTTCTTATAGAGGTTGACGCGCATATACAGGCTGCCGAAAATGATCGATAATCAAGGTGTTATTTCTCTTTTTCTGCTATATACTTATTCTAACCGGCTGCCTGGCTCATTCACTACCGATCCCCTCAGCGGAAGATGGGGCAATGTAACACCGGATGGGGTTTCGGGAGGAATTGAGGCAGGAGAAGAGATAAGCCAGGATGTTTCCAACTACCTGAATTTTTTAAGGAGGGTGCCATGAAATCAGTTCCCGTAACCTGTCAACAGAGAGCAGCAAGAGATGGCAAATCCTGGTATGCGCTTGTTGTACTGAGCCTCATGCTTATCCTCTGCGGTCAGGCGGCAGCAGAAGAATTTGTTTCCTTGCAGTCCTACAACTATCCTGATCATTATGTCCGCCACCGGAATTATCTGGGGGAGCTCACCCCTGTAGTCTCGCAGCTGGACGTTGCCGACTCTTCCTTCAGGATGGTCCAGGGGCTGGCAGGCGGGAACACCGTTTCCTTCGAGTCGCGGAATTATCCCGGCCACTACCTCAGGCACCAGGGGTTCAGGATCAAGCTTCACCGTTCGGATGGGAGCGAGCTGTTCCGGAACGACGCCTCTTTCAGAATGGTGCAGGGACTTGCCGATTCCTCCCGGAGCTCTTTTGAAGCCGTGAATTATCCCGGACACTTCCTCCGTCACCGGGACTTTCATCTCTATCTTGAACGGGGTGAGGGCGATCTCTTCAGAAAAGATTGTACCTTCAGCGTGGAAAAAGCGCGGTAGAGCTTCCCTCATAGTAGTACCGGCACAGGCCGCTGGATACACTGGACAAGCCGGAGGAGTTTGAG
>JBAZFD010000198.1:0-4739 GCA_041653575.1 Thermodesulfovibrionales bacterium | reverse complement strand
ACCGCCCCAGTCAATTATAACAAAATCACCTTTCTCCAGCTTCTTGTCCGTAGGCTTCGCATGGGGCATGGATGAATGCCTTCCGGAGGCCACTATTATATCAAAAGGGAGGCTCCTGCATCCTGCCTTCAGAAGGCCGTCTTCAAGCCTCAGGGCGATTGCCTTCTCGGTTATCCCCTCCCTGATCTTCGGCAGGAGTTTCAGAAAGGCGGTCTCAGCCCGCTCAACCGCCCTGCGGATGGAGGCCATCTCCTCAGCGTCCTTGATCGTCCTGAGCCGCTCTATCAAATCCCGCTGGGGAGCGAGGAGAAGGCCCATCCCCTGGAGGAGCTCAAAAAACCCGTAGGATAGGGAGGTCTCGAAGCCGAGAGACTTTACCCCCAGCTTCTTCGTGAGCCGCTCCAGGGTGTCTATCCTCCTGAGCCGCCCCATCCCGATCTCCCAGCCCTTCACCTCTTCCTCTGCCTGCTCTTTGTACCTGAAGTCGGTGTAAAAGAACGTCTTTTCAGGGGTGATGAGGGCAAACCCCGAGGAGCCGGTGAATCCGGTGAGGTACCGGATGTTCTTCATCGCCGTGACCAGGAGCCCGTCCAGCCCCTGAGCCCTCAGGATTTCCTGGATCCTCTCCAGCCTTGTATGGTTCTTTATTTTTTTGTCTCTCATACCGTAGCCTGACTATGCCTGCCCTTTGAAACGTGCCCTTATCCCTTCAAGGAAGGTCTCCAGTTTCTTTGCCTTCTTCGCCTTTCTGAGAAGTGAGAGGAGATTCGCCCTTGCTTGCGCGAGGGGTTCATCCCCCGGCGTATCAGCAAGCATCCCTTCGTATAATGCTGCCGCCGCTGCAATCTCCCTCTCCGCCTGGCTGTACAAGCCCCTGTCCATGAGCCGCATTGCCAGGATGACCCTGGCATGGCCAAAGGAAGGGTCTTCCCCTATCCCTTTCCGCATGACTGAAAAGGCCTCGTCACCTCTCCCGCTTCCAGAGCTCCTCGGCAAGGGAGAGAAAGAGCCGGGACTGGCCGGTTTCAAGCCGCTCGCGGAGCCTCTTCAGGTACTTAGTCTCTTCCACGGGCCTTCAGTTCCTCCCTGACCCTGTCAAGGATAGCCGATGCCACTTTGTCCTTGGACATCAGGGGCAGGGGCTCTTCCCTGTCTTCGCGGAGGATCATCACCTCGTTGGTGTCAACGTCAAAGCCTGCCCCGGCCCTTGTGACATCATTGAAAACGATCATGTCCATGCCCTTTTCCCTGAGCTTTCTCCGCGCCCTGTCCTGTCTCTGCCCGGTCTCGGCGGAGAAACCGACAACAAAGGGCCTCACCGGCAGTTTCCCCACCTCAGCGAGGATATCCCTTGTCTTTTTCAGCTGAAGCAGGAGCTCATCAGTCTTGCCCACTTTCTCCGCCTTTGCTTCACCGGGACTGAAATCAGCAACAGCAGCCGACATGACAAAGACCGTGGACCAGCCGATCCGGTCCATCACAGCCCTGCGCATCTCTTCAGCAGTATCAACCGTCACGAGCCCGATACCATCAGGAGGCCTCAGGCTGACAGGACCGCTGATGAGGGTCACCTCAGCCCCTCTCCTCTGCGCCATCTTTGCAACAGCATACCCCATCTTCCCGGAAGACCGGTTCGATATGAACCTGATGGGGTCCAGGTACTCCCGCGTAGGGCCTGCGGTCACCAGAACCCTCTCGCCTGCAAGGTCCTGGGGAGTGAGGGCAAATTGTATGGCTTCAATGACCCGCTCAGGCTCGGACATTCTCCCCATCCCTTTCTCACCGCAGGCGAGATCACCCTCTTCAGGACCGACAAAGAGGACGCCGAGGGACTTCAGGATATCGAGGTTCCTCCGGACGACAGGGTTCTCGTACATCCTCCAGTTCATGGCAGGCGCAAAAAGGAGCTTCCCCCTGTATGCAAGGAGAGAGGCGCTCAAGAGGTCGTCTGCTATGCCCTGGCTGTACTTGCCAATGATATTCGCTGTTGCAGGGGCAACAATGAAAAGGTCCGCCTCGGCAGTCAGCTCTGTATGAGAAAGGGGGGGATCAAAGATATCCCTGAAAACAGGGCCACCTGAGGCGAGCTCCAGGGAGAGGGGTGTGACAAAGCGGGAGGAGGCCTCTGTCATGATGACCCAGACAGAGGCCCCCTCCCGCTTCAATCCCCTGACTATCTCAACAGACTTGTAGGCTGCTACACTCCCCGTAACCCCGACAAGGAGGGATTTGCCCGCCAACACAGCCTATTCTCCTACTCTTCCGTCTCCGCCCCTTCAGACTCGGCGAAGAGTTCTTCAAGGGCCTTTTCTGTGGCGCCTTTCTCGTGGAGATAGACCCTCAGGTCCTTCTCCAGCTCAGTGAGGTCCTCGATAGGCCTCCTCTTTTCCTCTATAAGCTTCTTGTAATCGATCTTCTCCGCCTTGTCACGGGCAACAATCGCCTCTTCACCGAGGAGAAACTCAATCTCCTTGGAAACGGATTCTATAATTGCGGTGGTGGTGACCTTCTTCACCTTTGCCGGCACCCGCTGCTTGGCGCCGAGGGAGAGCTCCCTCGCCCTCTGGGCAGCAATCACTACAAGCCGGTACTTGCTCTCGATGTGCTCTTTATCGTACTCAATGGGCAGTCCAACGATGTCCATGTTAAACCTCCTTCAAAAAATTGTCCTCTATCCATTCCTTATCTATTGTGCCTATACCTGCCCTCTCGGCGGTGATAATGGAAAAGAGCTCTCTGAGGGCATCGTCGAAGAGGTCGTTTACTATAACATAATCATACCCCTTGTACTCGGCGATCTCTTCCTTCGCCCTCCTGATCCTCCTCCTGATTACCTCTTCGGCGTCGCTCTGCCTTCCGGTCAGCCTCTCCTGCAGGACCTCCATTGAGGGAGGGAGGATGAAAATCAGGACGCTCTCAGGGAGCTTCTCCCTGATCTGTCTTGCCCCCTGGACATCCACATCAAGTATTATGTCTGTCCCTCCTGAGAGGGAGAGCTCAACCCTGCCCCTGGATGTGCCGTAGAGATTGCCGTGAACCTCAGCCCATTCCAGGAACTCACCGGCTGAGACCATGGACCGGAACTCCCCCTGGTCCACAAAGGTATAATGGATACCGTCAATCTCCCCCGGCCTCGGGCTCCTGGTTGTATAGGAGACAGAGTGACTGATCCCGGGAAGCAGCTCGCAGAGCTTCTGACAGAGCGTGGTCTTCCCTGCCCCTGACGGGGCCGACACCACAAAAAGACTACCTCTTGTTCTCTTCATCTCCTCCTCCTTCCTCTTCTGTACCGACACCTGAGATCCTCTGGGCAATAGTCTCCACCTGGAGGGCCGAGAGAACGAGATGGTCGCTGTCCGTCACAATAACAGAACGGGTCTTCCTCCCCTCAGTGGCATCAATGAGCTTTCCCCGCTCCCGCGCCTCCTCCCTGAGCTTCTTCATCGGGAGCGAGTTCGGACTGGTGATCGCCACCACCCTGAGACAGGAAACCATATTTCCGAACCCCACATTGACGAGGAAAGGCCTGCTCATTGGATGTTCTGGACCTGCTCCCTGAGCTTCTCTATCTCTGTGCGCATCTCTATGGTGATCTTGATGATCCGTATATCATCCATCTTGGAGGCTATGGTATTTGTCTCCCGGTGCATCTCCTGGAGGATGAAGTCCAGCTTTCTGCCTATCACGCCGCCTTCAAGGAGCAAAGAGGCGAACTGATCTATGTGGCTCCTGAGCCTCTCCAGCTCCTCGGTGATGTCCGCCTTCTGCGCTATAAGGGCAGCCTCATGGGCTATCCGCGTGTCATCAACAGGGGCATGGGCAGCGGCGAGAAGATCCTTTATCCTCTTGATGAGAAGCTCCTGGCAGAGAAAAGGGATCTCACGGGCCATGCCCTCCATATCCCTTCCTATCTCCTTCAGCTTCCCCACGCGCTCCATCAGGTTGCCGGCAAGGGATGAGCCCTCCTGCCGCCTCATCGCCTCCAGGCTGGAGACAGCTGCGGCCAGTGCCTCATAGAGAGAGGCCTCATCATACTCCTGGCAGTCCGTCACGAGGAGGTCCTTATACCGCGTAAGGAACTCGACACCCAGGCCCCCCGGCAGGGAAAGCTCCGTCTGGAGTTTCGCAAACTCGTTATAGAGCCCCTTTGCCAGCTCCCTGTTCAGCTTTACGCCGCCCTTCTCCTTCGCTGCAAAAGAAACCATCACATCAAATTTGCCGCGGGAGAACCGCTCTTTCAGAAGATTTCTGATGGGGATGTCATGACTCATGAGCGAAGAGGGGAGCTTGACTGAGACATCCATATACTTGTGATTGAGGGACTTGACCTCCACCCTGAAGCCGCCCTTCTCTGCTGCGCCAAAACCGGTCATCCCCTGGATCACAACTCCACCCCCGTAATCTTTACCGTTTTTCTCCGGGAGGTCTCTCCCTTTATGATGGAAATATTGCTCTTTCTGATATGGAAAAAATCCGACAAAAGCTCGATGAGCTGTTCATTGGCAGCCCCTCCCACAGGGGGGGCTGTGAGCTTCACCTTCAGCATATTATCCATTACACCTGCGATCTCCTTCCGTGAAGACCTGGGGTCTACCTTTACCTCAATAATGATGCCGTCTTTGATTTTACTGTGGGGGATCTCCATGACGCCTTCTGAACCAGAACATATAATATACCTCACCGAGCGCGAGCGTGGCAAGGGCAAGGAGCGCCCCCCCGATCACGTCAACGCCGTAATG
>JBAZFD010000197.1:1606-4796 GCA_041653575.1 Thermodesulfovibrionales bacterium | reverse complement strand
CCGCCTGATCTCAGCCCCTTCAGCCCTGACCTCGATGGTCTCCGTTACTGTCAGGGACGAGTCTTCATTGACATGGATCAGGCTGTCAAAGCTGAGGATCTTTTCCGAGGATTCACAGACTGCAAGAAAGGAGCAAAGAGTGAAGATGAAAATAAAAACAGTGAGGAGTTTCCCTTTCATCAGAACTTGACCTGGGGAACCTCCCTCTGCCGGGGCTCCTCAATTTCGAAGAACTCGGCAGCCTTGAAGCCGAAAAGAGAGGCAACCATATTGCCCGGGAAAGACTCAACAGAGATATTGTAATCCCTTGCCGAACCGTTGTAATACCTCCGGGCGAGCTGGAGCTGCTCCTCAATATCTGCCATGCTCTTCTGGAGCTCCAGGAAGTTCTGGTTCGCCTTGAGCTCAGGGTACGCCTCGGCAACTGCAAAGAGAGTTCTCAGACCTTGAGTCAGAGCGGTTTCAGCCGCTCCCTTCTCCCTGACGCCTCCGGCGCCTATGGCCCTGGATCGGAGGTCGGCGATATCAGAGAAAAGCTTCTGCTCATGATTCATGTACCCCTTCACCGTCTCCACGAGGTTGGGGATGAGGTCGTACCTCCTGGTGAGCTGGACATCAATGCCGCTCCAGGCCTCGCTCATCATGTTCTTCATCCTCACGAGCCTGTTGTACAGGATGATGACCACAACGAAAGGCAGAAGGATCAGGCCGATCAGGATCAGGGAAAAAATGAACATATATGCACCTCCTCACCTTACCTTTAATATCATAATAGGAGGGCATTGTCAATTCCGGCTCCTTTACGCAAAAAAACAGACCTCGCAGCCGACAACAGGCACCGCTTAGGATCATCGCCTGCTCCCTCCTTTCAGCCTGTGTATAATAGAGACCATGGACAGGCGGGTTGCAGTCATAACAGGGGGAACACGGGGCCTGGGGAAAGAGCTGGTCCGCGCCTTTCACCGGAAGGGGTATCGTATCGCCGCAAACTACCTGAGCTCCCATGATGAGGCACGAACTCTTGCTGAAGAGGTAGGAGACGATATCCTTATCATGCAGGCCGACGTGAGCAGCGCCTCTGATCTGAAGAAAATGGCGGAAGAGGTTTCGCATCGCTTCGGGAGGGTGGATGTCCTCGTCAACAATGCCGGTGTCACAAAAGACAGCCTCCTGGCAAGACAACAAGAGAAGGACTGGGACAGGCTCATGGCTGTAAATCTCACAGGGACCTTTCACGCAGTAAGGGCCTTTCTTCCCCTGATGGGAAAAGAAGGGCATATCATCAATATCTCCTCCTATTCAGGCCTGAAGGGCAAGGAAGGACAGGCAGCCTACAGCGCATCAAAGGCAGCCCTCATAGGTTTTACAAAGACCGCTGCCATAGAGCTTGCAGAACAGGGAATCAGGATAAACGCCGTCCTCCCCGGATACATGGCCACAGAGATGGGGGCAATGGCAGCCGCCGCCCTTGAAAGGGCAAAAGGTGACAGCCTCCTCCACAGCCTGTCGGACCCTCAGGAGGCAGCAGAATTCATAGCGCATATCGCTGGGACAAGGAACATCACCGGTCAGGTATTCGCCATCGAGAGCAGGATCATCTGAGGACTGACGGGGACCGTCCACCAAAAAAGAAAGAGGAGGAAAATGACGGTCATTTCCCTCCTCTTTCGCAGACAGATGCAGCTACTTTGAACCAGGGGCTCCGGCAGGTGGGGGCGTTACGCCGCTGTCCTGCTTCCATTCCTCCTCAGAGGCTATGCCGGCAGCAGCAAAAGGCTGTGCACCGGCGCAATTCGGGTTCCCTGCTCTGTACCGTCCGTACAAAAGGATGAAATCGGCGTTTACCGGGGCTCCGTTGAACTGGGCGATGTGAACGGTATACCATCCGTCATTCGGCGCAGAAGGAATCTTTACCAGAGGGCGGTTATCCGTCGCAGTCCGGTCGTCATTGCGGTAGACCGTCCCGTTCGGCGCAATCACGACCATCTCCAGGTCGGCGCCCTCCAGAGTAACGTCAAGTCGCAGACATTCATTAGGGGCTGCAAATACGTTGGCCACCCAGTTCCCTGCTGAAGGGCTGAAACTCATCACAGTCCCCGGCAGCCTGATACTGGAACAGTTGTTGGCTGTGCAACCGGACACAGTGTCGTCGTAAAGCTCAGTACTCGCCACAGCCGGGCTGTAACCGAAAACCAGGACAGCCATAAGCATCACCATTGACCTTAAAACCATCTCTCTCTTCATAAGCACCTCCTTCACGAAAAACCTTTATCTGTATTCTACAAGCTTATCAGAAAATCAAATCATGTCAATTCCTTTGCGACTCCCCCCCCTGCCGGGACCTTCAGGATAGCGTGATATAATCTGAATAAAATCACAGACTCCAAGGAGGTTTCCTATGAAGAGGGTATTCGTATTTTTTCTTTTTCTTATGACCATCCCCTCCATTTCCCCTGCAATCGACATAGAGCTGTTGAAAAAAGAGCCGGGGCTTATCCTTGATCTCTCCGCCGAGGCCTGGGCAAAGGCTGAGAAGGCGAGGCTCATGGTCTCCGTCTCGGCGGCGACGCGGGATGAGGACATCGTAGCGCTCAGGGCTGAGATACTGAAGGCCCTCTCCTCCCTCTCGAACACGGAATGGCACGTGACTTCCTACGGCAGGAGCCAGGACAGCGCTGGCCTCACCAGGCTGGAGATAAGCGCTGAGACGAGGACTGATGAGAAGATCCTTGCCGACATTTACGGCCAGGCGAAAAAGCTCTCACGGGCGGGAATGCAGATCTCCATTGCCGATGTGGATTACACGCCTGACCTCAGTGAAAGGGAGAAGGCTCTCTCAGAGGCGCGGAAACAGGTCTATGCACTGGCGGTGGAGGAGGCCGAGAGGTCGGGCGCGGCGCTCAGGGAAAGCTACAGGGTCTGGAGGGTGGACTTCACCCAGGAGCAGCAGCCCTCCTTTCTCCCGAAGGCCAGAGCCCGGGCCATGGCGGTTGACGAGGCTGCCGGAGCCCCGGAAATGCCCAGGGGGGACCTCATCAGGGTGAGAGCCACGGTGATTCTCAGAACAGGGGCGGGCCAGTAGGCCTCGCCCTATTCCTTCACCTCACTTCCGGGTTCAGCCCCGACCGTGATCTTCTCTTCACCCTCCCGCCAGACTCCTCCCAGGACGACGAAAAAAGCGATGGTCCTG
>JBAZFD010000197.1:0-1596 GCA_041653575.1 Thermodesulfovibrionales bacterium | reverse complement strand
AGGATTGGACATGATCCGGCGAATGGCAAAAAGTTTCAGATCATGGGAGCATCCTGAAGAGTAGTCTCTTTTTGATCTCTATGGCAGCAATGGCCCCTTCCCCGGCAGCGATGATGGCCTGGTCATTGCCCTGGTTCAGGGGACCGACGATATAAAGACCGTCCATGGAAGACTCATAGGTATGATCCACGATGTACTTGAACCCCTTCGCATCCCTTTTCAGGTCAAGGCCTGAGAGGAATCCGTCATTGAGCTTATACCCGAAGTGGGACATGACCACCTCGCAGGGGATCCTTGTGCCGTCACTGAGCTCGACAGCCTCCATATCCAGCTCCCCGATGATCCTTTTAGGCCTGCTGATGACAAGGGGGATTTCCTCCTTCTCCAGCTCCTCCTTGTATTCAGGGGGGAGCTTGTCCGTATAAAGGAGAAGGGTGATATCCCTGGTGAACATCGCCTTCATGGCTACGGCAAGGTCCACAGTCTTCGGGGAGTTCCCGATGATGACCAGCTTTTTCCCTGTCGTCCTGTACCCGTCACAATCCATGCAGGTAAAAAAGCTTATACCCAGGAACCTGTGGATGCCCTCAACAGGGGGAAGGTTGTCGTAAACGCCTGAAGAGACAATAACAAAAGGGGAGGAATAGCTCTTTTCCCCTGTATAGACTTTGAAGAGCTCCCCTTTCTCTATCTTCCCGACAGCCTCCCTTTCGACATGGACATGAAAGCTCCGGGCCTGCTCCAGTCCCGTCTCTATGATCTCCCTGCCGGAGATCTCCCTCTGGGTGAGGAAGTTCTCGATACGCCGGGCGTGCCATGTCCTCCCCCCTCCCCTGTCAAGGAGGAGGACATCCCTGTTGTACCTCCCCAGATAGATGGCTGCCTGAAGCCCGCCCGGACCTGCCCCGATGATGATACAGTCATGGACCCTCTGATTTTCCATCCTTGCCTCCTCGCTGACTGGGCTCCCCTACGCAGCAACTCCGCATCCTGTGGTCTTTTCCCGCAGCTGCTGAGCGAAAAGACGCAGTCCTGCTACCGGCTATAGTCCTTTACTGATATATTTCCTTGCTTTTCCTTCATGGCACAAGGCTTGCTCGCTTTTTAAAGTGGTTTTTGTTTCCTTGACATTCATCAGCCCTCCTTTTATCATTGAGGAGGCTGAACACCCGGACTATATGGGCCCATGCCTGAGGCATGAGATTTTTCCGGGACTGACAGTCAAAAAACGGAGGAGGTGAAGTAAATGCTTATCGGTGAGCTCGCTATTGTTGGTTGGCTTCTTGGCCTCGTCAGCACCCTGCTGGGTGGTGTTCTCGGAATCCTCGGATAGGTCTTTTGCCTCGATCTTCCGGTCCCCTGTCCTCCCTCCGGCTATCACAAGGGATGACAGGGGATTTCCATGCCGATCAGCCTTGCCCCCTTATAGCTCCACCAGGAGCTGCTCCAACTCCTTCACCGTCTCTTCCATTGTCAGGAACCGGATTGTCCTGAGCCCCTCTTCAGAGGCCCTTTTGATATGCCCCCCGTTATCGTCAATAAACACCATTTCCGCCGGATCTAACCCCAGAGTGGAGGTCAGATCCCTGAATAGAG
>JBAZFD010000196.1:0-4801 GCA_041653575.1 Thermodesulfovibrionales bacterium | reverse complement strand
TGCCCTGGTGGTCCCTGGAGGGACAGGGCCATTGAATTCCCGACTTTTCGATCCGACCATAGCTTATTCCCCCGTAGATGGGGGTGAGGGAGGCGATCTCGTCCATGATCGCCGACGGGTCAGGGTAACTCATGGGATAGCCCATCCTGGTTGCCAGCTCACAGAGAACCTGCCATTCTGCCATGCCGGGGATCGGCTCTATCGCCTTTCTGACCCTCTGTATGCGCCGCTCCCCGTTGGTGAAGGTGCCGTCCTTTTCAGCGAAGGAGGCACCCGGAAGGATCACGTGGGCGAAGCGGGAGGTCTCGGTCTGAAAGAGGTCCTGGACCACGAGGAACTCCAGCGACTCAAGGGCCTTCCCTACCAAGCCGATATTCGCATCCGTATGGGCAGGGTCCCAGCCGACTATGAACATCCCCTTGAATGAGCCGTTAATAGCAGCATCATACATCTCTACCGACTTGAGCCCCGGCTTGGGCGAAATGGTCACGTCCCAGGCCTTGCCGAACTTCTCACGCGCCTCGGGGCTGGTCACCGGCTGGTAGCCCGTCAGGTTCGAGGGATAGGGTCCCATGTCTGAAGCCCCCTGGACGTTGTTCTGTCCCCTCAGGGCCATGATGCCCGTGGAGGGTCTCCCGATATGGCCGCAGACAAGGGCGAGGTTGGCTATGGCCATGGCGTTTTCAGCGCCGGTGCGGTGTTCCGTGACGCCGAGACCGTAGAGGATCATCGCCTTTTCCGCCTGAGCGTACATCCGCGCCGCCGCGACCAGTTTATCAGGCGAGACACCCGTTATTTCCTGGACATAGTCAGGCGTGTACTTCCTGACCGCCTCCTTCAGCTCCTCCAGCCCCTCGGTCCTGCTCCTGATGAACTCATCGTTCTGCCACCCCTCGCTGAGGATCACGTGCACAAGCCCGTTGAGGAGGGCGATGTTGCTCCCCGGCCTGAGATTGAGCCAAAGGTCGGAATGCTTCACAAGGGATATCTTTCGCGGGTCTGCGACAATAATCTTCGCGCCCCTGCGGATCGCCCTGTTTACGTGAAGACCGACAATCGGATGCCCCTCATGGGTATTGGAGCCGAAAACAAAAAGGGTATCCGCATCCCCGATCTGGTTGAATGAGTTGCTTGCCGCCCCTGCTCCCAGTGATGTGGCCAGACCGGCCACAGTTGGGGCGTGTCAGACACGGGCACAGTTGTCTACGTTGTTGTTCTCAAAACAGGTCCGCACCCACTTTGAGAGCAGGAAGTTTTCCTCATTGGTGCAGCGGGCTGAGGACAAGGCCCCTATGGCCTCGCTGCCGTACTTCTCCTTCAGGTCGGTGAACTTCGATGCAACGAGATCAAGCGCCTCATCCCAGGAGGCCTCACGGAAACCGTCGCCTTCCCGTATGAGCGGGGTCTTTATACGCTCAGGACTATGGATAAACTCATAACCGAAGCGGCCCTTGACGCAGAGATTTCCCCTGTTTACCGGGGCGTCATAGTCAGAGGTGACCCTGATCACCTCATTGTTCTTGACGTTCAGGACAAAGCCGCAGCCTGTGCCGCAATAGGTGCAGGTGGTCCTCACCTTCCTGACCGCATTGAGCCTGCCCTTTCCCATGGACTGTTTTTCCGTCAGAGCCCCTGTGGGGCAGGTGGAGACGCACTGACCGCAGAACACGCAGTTGGAGGTGGTGAGATTGCTGAAGGCTGTTGAAGCCTTGATGGTACAGCCTATGCCCTTTGAGTCCACCACGTCCCTCATCACCACGTTACGGCAGATATCAACGCACCGTCCGCAGCGTATGCACTTGTTCGGATCGTAGACGATAAAGGGGTTGTTATCCCGGACATGGAGGGCCTTGCCCTTCCGGGAACGCTCTCCCGGTTTTACGTCATAGAGATAGGCGAGCTCCTGAAGGGTGCAGTCACCGGCGCTCTCGCAGCACATGCAGTCATTGGGATGGTCCGCGAGGATCACCGAGAGGAGCGTCCTCCTGATCCGGGTAAGGTTCTCGCTCTCTGTTACTATCTCCATCCCTTCCATGGCGGGTGTGGAACAGGCGGGAAAGGGCTCGTACCCCTCCATCTCCACCACACAGAGCCGACAGGTGCCGTGAGGCTCAAGCCGTTCATCGTGGCATAAGGTGGGAACAAATATCCCGTGCTCCTTGCAGGCATGGAGGATTGTCCTGCCTGCCTCGGTGGTCAGCTTTTTGCCGTTTATCGTTAAGGTGATCCTGTTTTTCTCTTTTACCGCCATTTCCCTGCCCCGGCATAGAAAGTTATTGACCTTTTATTTTATCCGCCGGCCACGGCAGGGTCAAACTCAGAATTCTCATGGTATGAATGAAATTGGCTCATAGAGCAGAGGGGAGGAGTGCGCCCTCAGAGGGGCATTATCTCTGCCTTTATATCCGCAGGCTTCCCGAAGTAGAGGGCAGAGGTGACGATGATATCCGCGCCGGTCCCTGCATAATCCCTCACATTCCCCTCATTGATCCCACCGGCAGCAGCCACCAGAGTACCGGGCGATAGCCTCCTTACCGCCTTCACCACCCTCTCCATCTCCCCTGCACTGAGCTTGTCGAGCTGGATGATATCAACGCCTGCCTCGGCCATCCTCACCGCCTCCTCCTCAGACTGCACCTCCACAGTGATCTTGTTCTCCGACAGCCTTTTCTTCAGCATCGGCATCTGCGTGATGAAACCCTCTATCCCTCCGCTGAATCTCATATGAGCATCAAAGACCAGGACCGTCTCCGAAAGGCCGAGCCTGTGAGGGACAGCGCCTCCGGAGATGACCGCCTTCATGGCGATTTTTCGCGCCCCCGGCAGGCTCTTTCTCGTTGTGGCGATGACAATCCCAGGATTCACCGCTCGTGCAGCATCAACAAAGGCCTTTGTCCTGGTGGCAATCCCCGAAGAGTACTCAAGGAGGTTCAGGCCGATCCTCCAGGCCTTGTGCAGATCCCCGGCAGACCCTTCAGCCTCCAAAAAGACCTCCCTGTCTTCCACCGTCGAACCTGAAGGCATATGCTGCTTCGTCTCTATCCGCAGCCGGTCAAAGATCCTCTTCACCTCTTCCGTGCAGCATACAACAGTCCTCCCCCTCGGAGAAAATCTGATCGCGCCCTCTTTATGCCCTATTCCCAGGGACTGTGTCGTCAAATCCCCGTAGGGAATATCCTCACTGATAAACCTGTCTATCTCTTCCTCTGTAAAAAATATCATCCTGCCTCCGTTAGATAAGAGCCTTTATAATCCCGGATCAATATCATTACAAAAAGCATGTACCGGCTGCAATAACCTCTTTTCATGCCGCTCCCTGTGCAAAAAGGGGATCCTGTGTTTCCCCGCCTGGCACACAGACCCTGACGCCGCCCTCCAGGGTAACAACCCTGACATCAACACTGTAGAGCGCCTTCAGGATTTTCCCTGTGATGATCTTCTCCGGCCTGCCCTCGGCCACAACCCGCCCGTCTTTTATCATCACCACCCTGTCAGAGATCTGGAGGGCGTGATCAGGGTGATGGGTGGTGATGATGAAGGTCATCCCCTTTGCTGCAAAGGAGGAGATTCTTTCAAGGAGGTTGATCTGGTTTCCGTAATCGAGGCCGTTCGTCGGCTCATCCATGATAAAGGTATCCGCCCCCTGGACCATCGCCCTGGCGATAAGGGCAAGCTGCCGCTGGCCGCCGCTGATCTCTGTGCAGGATTTGTCCCTGAGATGGGAGATACCGAGCCTTTCAAGACAATCCATGACGATCTCCCTGTCCCTCTTTGTGTACCTGGAGAAAAAAGAGGCATGAGGCATCCTTCCCATGAGGGCAAGATCAAAGACAGAGTAGGGGAATGAGCCCCTGTGGGTCTGGGGGACATAGGCGACCCTTCTGGCGAGCTCCCTGGGGGCAAGAGAGCTGATAGGGGTTCCCTCAAGAAAGACCTCACCTGTCCCGGGCCTCAATATTCCAAGGATCAGCTTCAGAAGCGTGGTCTTCCCGCTGCCGTTGGGACCAAGAAGGGTTGCAACCTCGCCACGGGGAAAAGAGAGGGATATGTTGTTGAGGACCTGCCTGCCGTTGTAGCTGAAACCGATATTCCTTGTCGCAATGTGCATGGTCAGCTCCACTCCTTTCCCGCCTTACGCAGGACGAGGGCAAAAAAGGGTATGCCCACAATGGATGTAATAATGCCTATGGGGATCTCATAGCTGAAGACCAGCCGGGAGATGTCGTCTGCTATGACGAGATAGGCCGCTCCGATAAGGGCGGAGGCAGGGAGGAGCATGCTGTTGTCAGGCCCCACGAGCATCCTCGCTATGTGAGGGATGATGAGGCCGACCCAGCCTATCATCCCTGCCACCATCACCGTAAGGCTGCTGATGAGTGTGGCGAAGAAGATCACCCCGAGCCGGATCAGCCTCACATTCACGCCCAGGGCCTTTGCCTCCTCCTCTCCCATGCTCAGGACGTTGAGCTGCTTTCCATAGAAAGTGAGAGCGCCAATACCGATGACGCTGGGGATGCTCACCACAAGGATGGTATGCCTGTCCACCATGGTGAGGTTTCCCATGAGCCAGTAGACGATTGCAGGGAGCTGGTTTGCCGGGTCAGCCAGGTACTTGACGATGGAGACCAGTGAGGTAAAAAAGGCGCCGCTGATGATCCCACCCAGAACAAGCATGATAAGGGAGCTGCTCCTGTATATCCGGGAGATCCCTGCCGCCACACCGACAGCCGCGAAGCCGAAGAGCACTGTGGATATTTCCACCACAGGCCAGCTTGAGGAAAAGACCATCCCTGCCACCGCG
>JBAZFD010000195.1:0-4840 GCA_041653575.1 Thermodesulfovibrionales bacterium | reverse complement strand
AGATCAGGAAGCGGGTTGACAGGGGGGAGCGGGTGCTGATCACCACCCTGACGAAGAAGATGGCTGAGGACCTCACGGAATACTACACTGAACTGGGAATCAGGGCGCGGTACCTCCACTCAGACATCGACACCCTCCAGAGGATAGAAATCCTCAGGGACCTGAGACTGGGAAGCTTCGATGTCCTCGTGGGAGTGAACCTCCTGAGGGAGGGGCTGGACCTCCCTGAAGTCTCCCTGGTGGCGATCATGGACGCCGACAAGGAGGGGTTCCTCAGATCAGAGAGGTCCCTCATCCAGACAGCAGGCCGCGCTGCGAGAAACGTGAACGGCGAGGTGATACTCTATGCAGACAGGATCACCGGCTCCATGCAGAAGGCCCTGGACGAGACAGAGAGACGGCGGGGAATCCAGGGCAGATACAACAAGGATATGGCGATCACGCCCGAGACGGTGAAGAGCCAGATAAAGGACATCCTCGGCTCCATCTACGAGTCAGACTACTTCACCGCACCTGTTGCCGCAGAGGAGACGGACGGGTATGACCTCACCGAAGATGCGCTCAAGCAGCTTGAGGCTGAGATGAAAGAGGCGGCCAAGGCCCTGGAGTTTGAAAGGGCGGCCCAGATCAGGGACAGGATAAAGGAGATGAAGGAGAGGATGCTGAAGATGGGGGTAAAAGGGCTGTGATGATGACGGGTACGATGTTGACTCCTGGGTAATCATAACCCCTCCTTTCCTCCCCTTATCTTAAGGGGAGGATGATATCTCCCCCTCTTAGGTTAAGAGGGGGAAAGGGGGAGTTACTTCGGACAATGAATCCTTAAACGTCTTTAGTCGTCATGCCGGCTTGTCCGGCATCCTTTTGGGGCTTTTCAGAATGATTCCCGACAAGCGGGAATGACAGCCATTACGACACTACAAAACAGGATAATCACACATGAATCTTGATGACACGATTGTTGCTATTTCAACGCCTATCGGCGAGGGGGGGATAGGGATCATTCGCCTCAGCGGCGGGGGTGCTGTTACTATCGCAGACAGGCTTTTTTCATCTCCCTCAGGCAAAAGGCTCATGGAGGCAAAGAGCCACACCATCAGCCATGGCTTCATTGTTGACCCTGCCTCGGGGGAGCGGGTGGACGAGGTGCTGGTGAGCGTCATGAAAGCGCCCAGGACCTACACCAGGGAGGATGTGGTGGAGATCAACTGCCACGGCGGGATGCTCCCCCTCAGGACCATTCTCTCCCTTGCGAAGAAGGAAGGCGGTCGCCACGCCGATCCGGGGGAGTTCACCCAGAGGGCCTTTCTCAACGGCAGGATAGACCTCTCCCAGGCCGAGGCGGTGATGGACCTGATCCACGCAAAAACGGAAAAGGCAGAGAGGCTCGCCCTTCAGCAGCTGGAGGGACGACTCTCTGCAAGGATACATGACCTGCGGGAGAGGATCACCCGGCTCTGCGTCCATATAGAGGCCTACATAGACTTCCCTGATGAAGAGATAGACCTCATGGTTATTGGGGAGATGACAGCAGGCATGGACACTATCGGGAATGAGCTCCTCTCACTTGCCAGGGGGTATGAGGAAGGCCGTTTCTTCAGGGAGGGGATCGCTGCCGCCATTGTGGGAAAACCGAATGTGGGGAAATCATCCCTCCTCACCGCCCTTCTCCAAAGGGACAGGGCGATTGTCCCCGAGATCCCCGGAACAACAAGGGATGTGATTGAAGACCACCTCAATATCAGCGGCCTTCCCCTCAGGATCATGGACACCGCCGGGATCAGGGAGACCCACGACCTGGCTGAAAAGGAAGGGGTAAAGAGGAGCCTCAGGGCAATCGAGGGGGCCGACCTGGTGATCGCTGTCTTTGACGGAGGAAGGCCTCTGGATGAGGCTGACCGGGAGATCATGGAAAAAGCCCAGGGGAAGAGAACCGTCTTCGTCATCAACAAGTCGGACCTCGGCGAGCAGGGACTCTCCCTCCCCTCCCCCTCTGTCAGGGTATCTGCTCTGAAAGGAGAGGGCTTGGAGGAACTGAAAGAGTCGATCATCTCCCTCTTCCTCACCAGGGGCAGCAGCGGCCCTGATGAAACGGTCATGATCACGAACATCAGGCACCGTGAGTCCATAGACAGGTCAGGGGAATCCCTGTCAACGGCAAAGGAAAGCCTTCAGAGGGGTGAGCCCCTTGAGGTGACAGCCCTCTTTCTCAGGGAGGCGCTGGACTCCCTCGGTGAGATCATCGGCGTGGTGACAACAGATGATATCCTTGAAAGGATATTCACCCAGTTCTGCATAGGAAAATAACAATGCCTGTCATCCTGCAAACAACAATCCTCCTGGTCCTGTCCAACATGTTCATGACCTTTGCATGGTACGGCCACCTGAAGAACCTGAACAACAAGGCCTGGTATATCGCAGCCCTTGTGAGCTGGGGCATTGCCCTGGCTGAGTACATGCTCCAGGTCCCTGCCAACAGGATCGGGTACACAGCCATGAACATCTCGCAGCTGAAGATCCTCCAGGAGGTGATCACCCTCTCCGTCTTCGTCCCCTTTGCCGTCATCTACATGGGCCAGCCCCTGAAGCTCGACTACCTCTGGGCAGGCCTCTGCCTCATGGGAGCGGTCTACTTCATCTTCAGGTCATAAAAACAGAAAGGCCCCGGCATGATGCCGGGGCCTTTTCGGATCAGGGATTCCTACGGAGCGGCAGTCAGCCAGGGATCTGCATCCACGCTGCCGGGGTTGTTGATCTGGCCTGCGGCAGGGCCTGTGTCCTGTCCCCACCAGTTGTTCTCAGCCGTTATGGGAAGGTCTGAGAAATTGTTCAGGTCAAAGCCTCCGTTGCCGGTGAAGGAATTGAAGCCTCCTGTTCCGGCAGCTGCATCGCCGAGGTTGGCTGTGAAGCTCCCCTGGCCGAAGGATTCGATAAACACCCCGTCTCCTCCGTTCTGCTGTACCCTGTTGCGCTCCATGAAGATATCCACGGTTGAGCCGAGGCTCGGCGCGGGCTCCGTAAAATAGGAAAGCTCTGCACCGGTAAACCCGTTTCCTGTGATGCTGTTGTTTACGAGGCTGTCGGACATCACCGCATCAACGATAGCGGCATTGAAGTTCGTCAGGAGATCGGCCTGGGCAATTCCCACGGGCCCCTCGCCTCCGTCAGCGGTAATGCTGATGGTGTCAAAGGAGAGAACACCATTGTCGCCGTTGTTCGCGGCCTCATTGTCCCTGTAGCTGCCGTTGATCGAGGCGGTGCAGATGCTCCCGGTGAAGGCTGCCGACGGGTCTGTAACAAAACCGACAATGTCGATGAAGCTGTCGGCGAAGACCCCCTGGCCGCCGTTGCGGTTCATGGCGTTAGCCGCCATGGTGTTGTTTATTGAGGAGCCCTTGATATCGGCAAGGACGTTGGAGAAATATCCAACCCCGGCGTTGATGTGGATATCATTGAAGAGATCCAGCCCGTCATCGCCGTTTCCATTGAACTGGTTGTTCTCCAGCGTATTGCTGATATGGGAGTTCTCGATAGCCAGCACAAGGTCAGACATATCGGCAAATCCTGTGGCTATGAACTGGTTAAAAAGCTCCGCTCCGTCAAAACCGTTACCGGTCACCCTGTTGTCTGTAAGGTTGTTCACGATTGTCGCCCCGGTAATCGTTGCAGACGGCAGAGCCGGCTGCTGGCCATCTTCCGCTGCCCTGAAACGACCCTGGCCCACGGAGAATTCATTCACCAGGATAATGCCCGTGTCAGTGTGATCCTGTACAGTGTTGCCGGAGAGGGAGTTTGTAACAGCCAACGTATCTATAAGGGTTGAAGCGTGGCCTGCGTTGACAAGAAAAATCCCGTCTGCAAACTCCGCCTGGGCAACAGCCCTATCCGGCTGGGCCTGATTGGCTGTCCCTGTGACGGTGTTATGGGCAAGGAGATTGTTTATCGTAAATCCGGTAACGCTCCCTGCTTCAAAGATATTGACTACGTTTGCGCCGTCCCCGCCATTGAGATCGAGACTGTTGTTCTCGATGGTGTTTGATATCCCTGAACCGGTAATGGCTGACGTGATATCAGGGGCATAGGGGATAAAAATCAGGCCTGTCCCCGCCTCAAAGTGGTTGACTGAAACAAGACCTGTTGAGCCGTTTTCACTGATGCTGCTGTTGTCGCTGAAGAGGTTTGTGATCTGGGAGGAAGCAATATTGATCGCAGCCTGGGATATGCCGCCACCGTACCCCCCTCCTGCGTAACCGCTCACCCTGTTGAGGTTGTTAACCCCCTCATCACCGTTTTTGTTGACTACATTATTCAGCAGGTTATTGGCGATGGACGAACCGGCAATATTGCCGGTAAAGACATCTATCGTTCCATTGTTAATGTATGCGCTGACGTTAACCATGTTCTCGATGAGTGCCCCGGTGAAGGCGTTCCTCCCGATGCTGTTTCCTGTCAGGCAGTTCGTGATGCCGGAGTTGATCACGCTCACCGTCACTGCCGGGAGGTTTCCTCCAAGCCCCTGGTACTCTGCTGAGAGCTCATTCAGGAGCTGGACACCCATCTGCCCGTTGCTGTTCACCTTGTTATCCCAGAGGTCGTTCACAATAGAGCTGTTTTCCAGGGTTGCTGTAAGCGACTGACCGTTCTGGGCTACAACTGCCTCTTCAGGATTGTAGACCTGGCCCACATGGGCATAGAGATCATTGCCAAGGGAGACACCGTTGCCGCCGTTGTTCTGGACAGTGTTGCCGGATATGGAGCTGTTAAGGTTGACGTTCTGCACCAGAGGGGCCGTGATGTCGGAGAAAATGGATATCCCATCACCGGTAGAGCCTGAAACAGT
>JBAZFD010000194.1:0-4841 GCA_041653575.1 Thermodesulfovibrionales bacterium | reverse complement strand
TGGCAGACCACCTTTCCTCCCCACTTGGAGAGGAGCCTCTTGTTGATCCCGCTCTTCACCATCTCCACGTCGGTGAGGATATCCTTTCCGGTTTTGAGCGCCTCTATGCCCGCCTTCACCGCCTCGGGATGGAACCTGAGGCTCTGGCCGATCTCGAAGTCAGCAGTGGCGTGGATCACCCTTTTGACGATGGGGATTCTCTCCTCAGGGATTCCGGCGAGGGCCGTCTCCTCTGAGATGATCTCCATGCTCCTCTCCTCTATCTGGCCGGGCAGGAAACCCTGGGCAGCCCGAATCCTCTCCATCGTCAGCTGGATCAGCTTGTTGTGGATGCCCAGGGGCTCCGTGTAGATCATCTCCACTTGGGGATAGAGCCCACGCGCCTCATCTATTGTCTCAGGTATGTCTTTTGTCACGTGCATCCCCGAGTTGAGGAAGTAGGGATGAAGGATGATCTTTTTCGCTCCCTCCTCCACGCACTGGGTGATGGCCCCCATGATGTCGGGCTCTGCGAACTCCAGGTATGCCGCCTTGACGCAGTCCTTTGTGCAGCCCGGATGGATGGCGGTGTGAAGGAGTCCGCCCACGATATCCATGGTGTTCGCGTTCTTCTTCGGGCTCCCGTGACCTATGATAATGATGCTCTCCATGTCTTCCTCCTGTATAGGGAAACTCAATAATCTGAAATTCCCCCTTAACAAAGGGGGTAGGGGGTTGTGTCTGTTCTTTGCCTGCCCTATTACCACCATCTCTGCAAAACTTGATTGCAGTAGACCCACAACCCCCTTGATCCCCCTTTTCCAAGGGGGAATTTCACTTTCCATAACTCCCCCTCGCCCCCTCTTAGCTTAAGAGGGGGGTGATGCGTTCCTCCCCTTAAGTTAAGGGGAGGTCAGGAGGGGTTATGAATCCTTATCTTCTGCGCTCCGCACCAAACATTTAGCCGTCTCCCTGTTACTTCCAAGGTGAATGTGAATGTAACTGGCAACGGTGTTCTTCCACCTGTAGCCCTTTGTGCTCACCGGCTGGCCTGCCGAGGTTGTTGCGCAATAGCAATTATCCCCTGACTGCTCCCCCCTGATAACTGAGTAGTGGAACTCGTGGCCCCTCATGACAGAACCATTCTGCCCGATGATGCAGTCCTCAGTGATCTGAACTTCCCTGTAACCGAGCACAGGCCTTCTTGTCATCTCGCAGTCAAAGGGGAGGATGCCCGACATGGGGAAGAACGCTCCCTCTTGGGTGTGTATTCCTTTTGAGAGATACATGAGCCCTCCGCACTCGGCATAGAGAGGCTTCCCATAGTCAGCCCAACCGTAGAGCGCATTGAGGAGCGACCTGTTCTGTGAAAGCTCCTTCGCGTGGACCTCAGGATATCCGCCGCCAATGTATAAGATGTCCACATCTGGAAGCTCTCTGTCTTCAAGAGGGCTGAAGAAGCAAATCTCCGCCCCGGCCTGCCGCAGGATATCCAGGTTGTCCTCATAGTAAAAACAGAAGGCCCTGTCGTAGGCGACTCCGATACGAACGACGGGGTCAAGGGTCCGGGGGCCAGGATCCAGCAACGGCAAGGAGTCTGATTCTTTCGTTCTTTCCCTTGACCCTTGACCCTTGACCCTTGACCCTGCAATCTTATTCATGTCCACATGCGCCAGGATCATGTCCGCGAGCCTTCCGATTCCCTCATGGGAGAGTGGGGATTCCTCTGCTGTCACGAGGCCCAGGTGCCTTTCAGGAATCTGAAAATCCCTTTCCCTTGGAAGCCAGCCCAGGACCGGGATATCGGTGACGCTTTTTTGGAGACGCTCAAAATGGCTCACTGAGGCCACTCTGTTGAAGATGACGCCCATAATCTCAGGACGTACTTCACAGGGGTAATGGGCGAAGCCGTGGACGACCGCCCCTGCGCTCTCCGCCATGCCGTAAGCGTCAACAACGAGTATGACCGGAAGGCCAAGGAGTCCGGCCAGTCGGGCTGCGCTCGACTCGCCGTCGTACATCCCCATCACCCCCTCGACAACGGCAATGTCAGCACCCTCTGCGTGTTTCAGAAAGCATTCCTTCACATACTCATCTCCGCACATCCAGCGGTCGAGGTTTCTCGACGGCCGCCCTGTCACCATTCTGTGGAGGCCGGGATCTATGAAGTCAGGCCCAACCTTGAAGGGCTGGACCCTGAGCCCCATCTTTGTGAGGGCCGCAAGGATCCCCATGGTGACGGTGGTCTTTCCGCAGCCGCTGTGGGTGCCTGCTATGACGAAGCCGTGAGCCATTGTCTCATCTCCGCAAGAAGGGTTGTGTTGTTTGTACGCGATTTCACCGCGATCCTGATATATGATTCATCAAGCCCTGCGAAGGAGGAGCAGTCCCGAATGAGGATGCCCTTTCCCCTCAGTTTCATGACCAGATCCTTCGAGCCCTCTATCCTCATGAGGTAATAGTTGACAGCAGAGGGTATACAGGCCAGTCCCATCCCGGTGAGGCCTTGTTCCATGAACGCCTTTTCTTCCTTCATAGTGCAGATGGTCTCATCCCTGTATGCGTTGTCGTTGAGGGCCGCTATCCCGGCAATCTGAGCCAATGTGCTTACTGTCCAGGGCTCCCTGCTGACCCGGATCTGATCCACGATCTCCCGGTTGAAGACGCCGTATCCCAGCCGCAGCCCCGGTATGGCGTAAAACTTCGTCATGGACCTGAGGACAATGAGGAAGGGATTTACCTTCACAGCGTCAATGACAGACTCATGGGGGATGAAGTCCATAAAGGCCTCGTCAACGATGAGGAGACATTGCAGCTCATGTGCCGCTTCTGCTATCTGCAGGACATCCCTCCTGCTGACGAGCCTGCCCGTTGGGTTGTTGGGGGTGCAGAGAAAGACCATCTCAGCGCCTGAGCTTTTCATTGCGGCGATGAAGGAGTCTGCATCTACGTCGAAATTGTCTTCTGAGTTTAGCTTGTACCGGGTGACCTCAGCACCTGCCAGCCAGCACGCCCTCTCGTACTCGGAGAAGGTGGGCGCGGTGATGAGGACCTTCCCGGGCCTCATGGCGCGGGGGATGAGGTAGATCAACTCTGTGCTTCCGTTGCCGCAGAGGATGGAGTCAGGGCTGATGTTGTGAAAAGCAGCGATCCGCTCCGTGAGTCTTATTATGTCAGGATCGGGGTAGCTGTCTATGGATATCAGACATTTTTCGATTGCCGTCCTGACCGATTCCGGGATGCCAAGGGGATTAATGGAGGCGCTGAAGTCCAGGATCTCACGCTCATCAACACCGAGGAGCTCAGCCGCCTTGTAGATATTGCCGCCGTGGATCATGGTATGTGCCTCATCGCGAGTACAGCCACAGCCGATCCAACGGCAAGGAAGGCGGAGAGCCGGACTATTCCCATGGCTGTGACCGAGGCTGTGATGTATCCTTCTTTACCGGAGATACGCTCATCGCCGATGTAGGGCTTCTTCACTGTCATTCCGCCGTAGGTGGAAGGGCCTCCCATTCTGATGCCTATTGCCCCTGCCATGGCAGCCTCTGGAAAGCCGCTGTTCGGGCTGGTGTGGTTCCCGCTGTCCCTGAGCATGATGGAGAGGGCACGGCGTGCCGTTGCTCCAGCCTCTCCGCCGTTGATGAGGGAGATCACAAAGGCTGAACAGACAATGAGGAGACCGGAAATTCTTGAGGGGATGTAATTGGCAATATCATCGAGCCGGGCCGAGGCCCAGCCAAGGTATCTGTATTTATCGTTCTTGTATCCCACCATAGAGTCCAGGGTATTCACCGCCTTATAGGCCATTGCCAGGGGAAGCCCGCCGAGGGCGTAGTAGAAGACAGGCGCAATGACGCCGTCTGAAAGGTTCTCTGAAAGACTCTCAAGAGCAGCCCTCAGCACAGACTCTTCAGAAAGCCCCTGTGTGTCTCTTCCCACGATCATCCCCAGGCTCTGCCGCGCTGAGGCTATGTCTTCTGCCTTCACCGCTGAGATGACCTGCTGCACAGAATGGGTGAGATCCTTCAGCGCCATGGTTGTGCAGGAGAGGATCACCAGTACGGCAAGGGCAACAGCGTCCGGGAGGGTGAGGAGCAATCCCTGGATGAAAGCGGTGAGGACGAAGGTAGACATGACGATGACCGTTGTGAGGATGACACCGCCGATCCGCTCCTGACGGGCCGACCTGGCGGCCATCCTGATTCCCTTCTCAAGGTTTGTGATCCCGTAGCCAATGATCCTCACCGGGTGGGGAAACCACCGGGGATCTCCCATGGCAAGGTCAAGGAGAAAGGCCAGGAGGAGGATAAAGTGAGGTTGAAGGAGATCAGCCATCACAGTTTTACCAGCCCCTTGATGAAGGCCATATCCAGGTTCTCTCGCAGCAGATCTGCCATGCGGTCAATGGCCTTTTCTTTTGTCTCCTGGAAGGAGACGGTTGTTTCTATGGGAGCAAGTCCCTTCCTGATCCTCGCTTGGTTCAGCACAGCCCTCCTGAGCCCGTCGTTGTCGAAGATTCCGTGGATATAGGTTCCCCAGCAGTTCCCTTTCATTGATCCATCAGGGAGATCGGTCTGATCCGGCAGTCTCCTGATCCCGAAGAGTCCGATGTCGCCGGTGCTTGTCCCCATGTGGATCTCATAACCTTTCAGCAGGGTCCAGGGTCCGGGGTCCAGGGGCATGGGTCCAGGGGCCAGTGACTGCCTGGAGCCAGAGACGAGATTGTTTTTACTTGACCCTTGACCCTTGACCCTTAACCCTTCAGCAACCTTCGCCTCCACCTGGCAGGCGGTCTTTGTTTGCTCAAAGGTTGTCTCGATGTCCAGGAGGCCGAGGCCTTTCAGTTCCTTGTGGGAGCT
>JBAZFD010000193.1:525-4844 GCA_041653575.1 Thermodesulfovibrionales bacterium | reverse complement strand
CCGTACAGCACATCCTTTCCCAGATGGGGTTTACCGACATACCCTATTTCTTCAGGTGCGCCGAATTTAATGAACGTATCGAGCACCTTGTTGTTATAATCCGTGTTCATTTTCCGCGAAAACAGCTTCCCGTCGGAATATGAACCTGCGCCGCCTTCACCGAACTGAATATTCGATTCAGGGTCGAGCGATTTTTCTTTCATGAATTTCTGAACATCTATGGAGCGCTCTTCCAGCTTTTTACCCCGTTCGAATATGATCGGTTTGAGCCCGTAGGCAATAAGCTCAAGAGCAGCGAACATACCGGCAGGGCCAAAACCGATGACAACAGGCCTCTCCGCGCTGGTCTTTGGTTTCCGTTCTTTCGCTGGTTTTTCGGTGTATACAGGAAGGTTTTCTCTGTTGTCAAAGCTATCGGGGGTATGAACCACGAGCGATATGTCGTAGTAGAACTGCTCCTGATTACCGGCATCAAGCGTCTTGCTCAGCATTTTGACTATATGTATGGCTGTTCCACAAAGGTTCAGTTTCTGTGAGGCTGCTTTTAAATATTCATCCCTCCCGTCTTTTTCAATGGGTATGCGCAAATTACTCAATAATAAATTCAAATATCCTCATTTCTTTCTGGCTTCGAGGCCTGACGGTGTTTTATAAAATCCAAACATGAGTCAACTGATGACTTGACCCCTTTGACCTTGCTTCCCTTGAACATTCCCAAATTCCTGAAAAAAACTCAACGCACTACCCCAGGTACGCCTTGATCCGGACCTGGTTTCTGCCCATGTTTTTTGCCTCGTAGAGCGCATCGTCGGCGCACTTCAGCAGGTCCTCGACGGTGGCATGATTCCGGTAGGCGGTCACACCAAAGCTCAGCGTAACGCCAATTGTTCCGTAGGGTTTGCCTTCGATCCCGGCACGGAGGCGCTCTGCCAGCCTTGCCCCGTCTTCCAGGCCCGTATGGGTCGCCAGAATCATGAACTCCTCTCCGCCCCATCGCGCAAAGAAATCGCTGTTGCGGATCATCGCTCTGACGGTCCTGGCTATATGCTTCAGCACTTCATCTCCCACGTCATGGCCGTGGGTGTCGTTAATATTTTTGAAATTATCGATGTCGAACATGACCAGCGACAGAGGCACCCCGTAACGTCTGCACCTTTCGATTTCGTGCCCCAGGGTCTCATTGAACCGATAACGGTTAGGGATACCGGTGAGCGCATCGGTGGTCGCCTGCTTTTCGAGCTCCATCTCCAGGGCAACGCGTTCAGTGACATCCTGAACTGTCCCGATGGTGCGGGCAGGACGTCCGTCAGCAAAAATGGTTTCTCCGCGCTCGAAAACGTACTTGATTCGTCCGTCAGGCATGAGCAGCCGATGCCTGATCTGATAGGGCTGATTGTCCTTAATGGACTGCCTGTAGGCGCTGTCCACTGCGGTGCGGTCCTCGGGATGGACCTGCCGGAGGAAGGCCTCGTAAGAAGCGCCGAACCGCTCTTTGTTTATTTCGAATATACGATTGGTCTCCTCTGACCAGGTAAGTGTGTCGGTCTCCAGATCGAGGTCCCAGCTGCCGATGTGAGCGATGCGCTGGGCCTCGGTAAGGACATGTTCAGCAAGGCGGCGCCGCTCACCCTCCCGCCGGAGAGCCCCGAGCAGCATCACCAGTATTCCCACCACCAGCATCCCGTCGATCAGCGGCGTCACCACACCGGCAAACTGCAACTCGGCATTGAAACGGCCATCCCAGAGGAGGTCGATGCCAAAGACAATCACCATCGAAAAGGCGACAGCCAGCAGCACAAAGGAAACCGCCACCTGCAGGTTCGTCAGCCTGAGCAGCAGAGCGACCAACCGGTCGGCATCGCCTTTCCAGATGCGGGCCTGGGCTGCGGCCATGCGCTTTCCCGAGGGACTCAAAGCAGCTTTCACCTCCCGCAGAGATAAATATCTCTCCCGGCGCTAACTCTTTGTGAAAAAGAACACCATTGTTACCAGTAAAAACAAGACAGGGGAAAGAAAAACCATGGCCTTTCTCTTGACAGCGCGCCGTCTCACTGAGATCCCTACAAGCCCATAGTCCATATGACCCTCCTTGATTTGATATTCTGCCTCACCTTGTCCGACCGGCGCCATGCCGGCTTTGCCTCTTGCGGCTGAAGCCGACTCTTTATTGTATAGCCTGCTTTACCCTTCGTGTCAATTTTTCATGCCTCCCGGAAATGCATCTTTTCCGGAAAGGAGCATTCCTGACGACAGAGGGGAGACGCCTGAACTGAAAGAAAGGATAAGGTAAAAAAAAGAAGGGGGGGCAGAGAATCTCTTCCCTGCCCCCCTTTATCTCTGTGGATGCAGCCTTATTCCTTTGACCTCGGTCTCTTGCCTGATTCGAGGACCTTCTTCCTCAGCCTGACGGACTGAGGGGTCACCTCAACAAGCTCATCTTCCTTGATGAACTCAAGGGCCTGCTCCAGGTTGAGGGTCTTGGGCGGGATCAGCTGGATGGTGTCATCGGCGCTGGAGGCCCTCATGTTGGTGAGCTTCTTCTCCCTGATGGCGTTCACATCCAGGTCATTGTCCCTGGCGTTCTCACCGATGATCATTCCCTCGTACACCGCAGTGGCCTCTGTAACGAAGAGGGTACCCCTGGGCTGGAGGTGGAAGAGGGCGTAGGTAGTGGTCTTTCCTGACCTGTCTGCGACAAGGGCACCTGTCTGCCTCTTGGATATGGGGCCATGCCAGGGCTCGAAACCGTCGAAGAGGTGGTTCAGGAGTCCTGTTCCCTTTGTGTCGGTGAGGAACTGGGACCTGAAGCCGATAAGACCGCGTGAGGGGATGCGGAACTCAAGCCTCACCCTGCCGTGGCCGTTGTTCTGCATCTTCTGCATCTTGCCCTTCCTCATGCCGAGCTGCTGGGTCACGACACCCACGAAATCCTCGGGCACGTCTACAACCAGGAGCTCCATGGGCTCATGGATAGAGCCGTTGATCTCCTTGGTGATTGTCTCAGGCATGGAGACTGAGAGCTCATACCCCTCTCTCCTCATCATCTCGATGAGGATGGCGAGCTGAAGCTCTCCCCTGCCGAGGACCTTGAAGGAGTCTGTGTTGCTGAAGTCCACCCTGATGGCCACGTTGTAGAGGAGCTCTTTCTCAAGCCTGTCCCTGAGGTTACGGGAGGTGACGAACTTTCCTTCCTTGCCTGCAAAGGGCGAGGTGTTCACCGAGAAGACCATGGATATGGTCGGCTCATCCACATGGATCCTGGGCAGCGGGGTGGGTCTCTCGGCGTCGGTGATGGTGTCGCCGATGTTGATCCCCTCAAGGCCTGAAAGGGAAACGATATCTCCCACTGAGGCCTCCTGGGCAGGCACCCTCTCCAGTCCCTGGAAGGTGTAGAGGGAGGTGATCTTCGTCTTTACGGCATTTCCCTCGGCATTAATCATGGCCACCTGGTCTCCGACCTTGATGGTCCCGGAGAATATCCTGCCTATGGCAAGCCTTCCCAGGTAGTCGCTGTAGTCAATGTTCGTCACCAGGAGCTGGAGCACACCATCGGGATTCCCCTCAGGCGAAGGCATATAATTCAGGATCAGGTCAAAGAGCGGCCTCAGGTCCTCTGACTCGTCGTCGAGGCTCAGCTTCGCTATGCCCTTCTTTGCGTTGGTATAAACGATGGGGAACTCCAGCTGATCCTCTGTGGCGTCGAGGTCGATGAAGAGGTCGTAGACCTCGTTCAGCACTTCCTGGATACGGGCGTCAGGCCTGTCTATCTTGTTCACCACCAGCACAGGGGTGAGATTCAGCTCCAGGGCCTTTTTGAGCACGAACCTGGTCTGCGGCAGGGGTCCCTCCGAGGCATCCACCAGGAGGAGGACGCCGTCCACCATCTTCAGGGTCCTCTCAACCTCACCGCCGAAGTCGGCGTGGCCGGGGGTGTCGACGATGTTGATCTTCACGCCGCCGTACTGCACAGCGGTGCTCTTGGCCATGATGGTAATGCCCCGCTCCCTTTCGAGATCTATGTTGTCCATCACCCTGTCCTGGATCTTCTCGTGGGAATGGAATGTCCCTGCCTGCCTCAGCATCACATCCACCAGGGTGGTCTTCCCGTGGTCAACGTGAGCGATGATGGCTATGTTTCTCAGACTCTCTCTCTTCATTAATAATCCGTCCTCTGCAAATATTTGAATTCTCCACAACCCTGAAAGGGCAGCAAACCCGATATTATAGTCTACTTAGCCTCCTAAATACCAGCCTACGATTGAACCGCCCCAGAAAAGGGTGATCACCGCCCCAAGAGCAAGGAAGGGACCGAAGGGGAT
>JBAZFD010000193.1:0-515 GCA_041653575.1 Thermodesulfovibrionales bacterium | reverse complement strand
GGGATCTTTGTCTTTCTCGTCCCCCCCTTGGCGATGATGAGGAATATGCCCACCATGGAGCCTGTGAGACTGCCGATAAAGGTGGTGAGAAGGACCGCCTTCCAGCCCATAAAGGCGCCCACCATTGCCATCATCTTCACATCCCCTCCTCCCATGCCGCCCCTGCTGACAGAGGCGATGATGAAGAAAAGTCCTCCGCCGAGGAGCAGTCCTGCCAGGGAATTGAGAATCCCCACGGTCTGAAAGGAGGAAAAGGGATCGGTGAGGAGAAAGGATGCGGCAAGCCCCACCAGTGTCCCCGGAAGGGATATCCGGTCGGGGATGAGCTGGAACTCCAGGTCAATGAAGGTGATCACCACCATGGCGGAGAGGAAGGCAAAGACCAGAGGGGTCTGCCATCCCCAGCCCAGGATATGGACAGCAAGCCAGAAGAGGAAGGCGGTAAGAAGCTCCACAAGGGGATAGACGACAGAGATCCTCTCCCCGCAGCTCCCGCACCTCCCCGGCAGGAAGAG
>JBAZFD010000192.1:0-4846 GCA_041653575.1 Thermodesulfovibrionales bacterium | reverse complement strand
TGGAACCACCTCCGTATATAAAGTTCTGATTACTGCTCCCATCCTATCAGGAGAGGGCCGGACTGTCAATCCGGGTTATCCGGCGCGGCCTGGAACAAACAGCTTCACAGGGTGATATAATGTGATTACTCCAATGAGGAAGAAAGTCCCCCTCTTTGGCAAAGAGGGGGAAGGGGAGATTTCCCGGTCAACGATAATAACCTCTCAAAGTTATGCGTATGCTGTATCCCGTATATAACTGCTGGGGTAAAAAAGCGGACAGCGGATGAGAAACCCTTTTGGGAGCCGGAAACACGCCAACCCCATGAACCGAACTGATAAAACCTGTAAGGCAGATAATAAATAATGTTAGGCATGAGAGGACAAGATATGGAGCTACCAAAGTTTAACGAGACATTCATGCCGATTCTGCAGACCCTCAGCAACGGAGAGGTCGTTCATCATCGCGAACTCATCAAGCGAGTTCAGGAACAGTACTACTCTGACTTGTCCGAAGAGTTGCTGCAACAGAAGACAAAGAGCGGTGAAGTGCTGATTGAAAATCGAATTGCATGGGGAAAGTCCTATCTCAAGAAGGGCGGGCTCGTTCATTACCCGAAGCGCGGCATGGTTCAGATCACCGAAGCGGGAAAGAAAGCATGCGCTCAGGGAGTGACTCTTCGCGACATGGAATCGAATCTGATGGATTTCTACGCCGAAGAAAAGACAAAACAGATGGACACACCTGTTGCTCCCGAGCAATCTCCGCAGGATATGATAGATGCCGGGTTTTCTGAAATTGAGGCACAAACAAAATCTGAACTATTAGATAGGTTGCGCGAAATCGATCCGTTCTACTTTGAGAAGGTTATTCTCATTCTGTTGAAAAGGATGGGCTATGGAGATTTTACCGAGACATCCAAGTCTGGAGATGCCGGAATCGACGGAATAATAAACGAAGACAAGCTGGGTTTGGAGAAGATATACATACAGGCGAAGCGTTATACCGACAACAAGGTGCGAGAAACTGATATTCGTAATTTTATCGGCGCGATGAGTGGAGACACCACAAAAGGTGTATTTGTGACGACCAGCAGCTTTGATGAAAAGGCATTAAAGAAGGCACGCGAGGCGCATCATACGATCATTCTTGTGGATGGAGAACGTCTGGTTGACCTGATGTATCAATTCAATGTCGGGGTACAGGTCCGCAATCAGTATGAAGTCAAACAAATCGACTCAGACTTTTTAGATGCCTCATGAACCACAGATGCAGGAAACAACTGATTGCCTAACAAACTCCTGCAGGCGACGTCCTTAAGGCCGCGCCTGAGGAGTGACGTTCTGCGCGAAGTTTCTGGTTGTCTGGGACATGCAGGCAGGGATTCTCTGTCTTATCCCTTGATAAGTATTCCCCTTAGCCTCTCGGCGTAAACTTCTCCGGCGGTGTCATCGGTGAGGAGCTCGATTTCTTCAGGGCCTTTGATTCCGAGGCCCAGCTCCACCGCCCTGGCGATCTGTTCCTGATGGAATATCCCTTTTTCCATGATCGCATTGTTACTCCCCAGTTCCTTGAGTATGGCGAGGCCTACAGCGTCTATGGCGATCCGGTCCGTCCCTGCAAGGATGATGTCGGCCCTCTTCTTCCTCCCCTTCATGGGACCGCCGTCAACAAAGGCCTCCAGTCCGTCCAGGAGGATGAGGGCGGGGGAATAGGCCTGGTTGGTCTCGGCGATCATCTTTCTTATGCTCCTGAAAGAGGTGTGGAGCTCCGACATATTCTTTCTGTGGACAATCCCCACGGAGAGCTTCAGCGACATGGTGAAGACGCCGCCGAAGCCGTGGGTCTTGAGGCAGCAGGTGGTTACCACGCAGTCTGCATCCAGCACAGGCCTGGCCACGTCAAAGCCGTTCTTCCAGCTGCTCTGCGCCGGTTTCATTCTCAGCCATCCCACAGGGGTAAGGTCATCGAAGTTCAGGAGCCTGACGCCGAGCTCTTTGCAGAGCGCAGTCACGCCCTTTCTTTTCAGGACGTCGGCGGTGTTCTCAGGCCCTGATCTGTCCCCAACAGTGATGCTCTTTGCTCCCATCTCCTTCAGCCGGAGGATGAGATGCCTGAGGGTGTCGTTGTGGGTGGAGGCAGGGAAGGGATCTGAGGTGTTGAAGTTCGGCTTGAGGAGGACGTTCTTCCCCTCCACGGGGTTGATAGCAAGGAGGCCTAATGCCCTCCTGATACCTTCTTCCCTGTCAGATGTCCGTATGAGGGATACCTGGGTCATAATTTATTCATTATATCACCTCTGAAGGCTGTTTCCCTCTTCGACTGTTTCAGCCGCAGGTTCTCATGGCCCAAATCCACCATCAAAAAAATCTGGTGTTTGCGCGGGGAAGCATTCTCACTCATTCTCGCTTCGCTCCGAGGCACCGGGCCGCCTCACCGTTCCGGTGAGGCAAGACGGCCCGCTGAAACCGTTCGAATGCGTCCCCGCGCAAAGTTGATGGTGGATTCTGGATTGTCTGAGATATTGACAACCGGGAATAGGGAAGGTATGATTTTGATACATCAAGGGAAAGGCTCGACAACATGCTGAAAGGAGGCCAGGTCATGAACAAATACGAGCTGTGCCGTCTCTACGCGCAATACCTGCAGGAAGAGGGGTACCGGCCCCAGATTGATGAGTATGGAGAGTTTGTCGAGTTCCGGTACGAGGGAAAGCTCTATTACATCCTCATTGATGAAGCGGATGAGCAGTTTTTCCGTCTTGTTTTCCCCAATGTCTGGGCCATCAGGAACGAGGAGGAGATGGAAAGGGTTATATCTGCCGCGCTGAATGCTACGGTCAACACCAAGGTGGCGAAGATCATGCCCTACCGGGGGAATGTCTGGGCAGTGGTGGAACTCTTCTGCTCCCCGCCTGATCGGTTTGAGGCAGTCTTTGATCGGTGCCTCTCCGCCCTCCAGGCGGTGGTCAGGCTCTTCAAAGAGGAGATGGAGCAGTAAAGGGCACCTCTCTCCGTGGTACCATAAAGGGCCATGACGACCTATCCCATTGACCCTGTTATTCCCGGACTTAAAGCGGCCGTGCTTTCTTGTCCTTCTGTTGTCCTTCACGCCCCTCCCGGCGCAGGGAAGACCACCCGTGTGCCCCTTGCCCTCCTTGATCTGATCCCGCCTGAAAAGGGCAGGATCATCATGCTTGAGCCCCGGAGGATCGCCGCTGTCTCCGCTGCCCGCTGGATGGCCCGTCTCCTTGGCGAGGAGGTGGGTGAGACCGTTGGGTACAGGATCAGGTTTGACAGCCGCGTCTCTGAAAAGACCAGGATCGAGGTGGTGACAGAAGGTGTCCTCACCCGCCGCATCCAGGCTGACCCCGGCCTTGAAGGCACGGCAATGGTGATCTTCGATGAGTTTCATGAGAGGAGCATCCATGCAGACCTCTCCCTTGCCCTCTGCCTTGATCTCAGAACTGCCCTCAGGGATGATCTGAAGCTCCTCGTTATGTCCGCCACCCTTGACTGCGGTCCCATCGCGGGGCTTCTCGGCGGCGCTCCTGTCGTCAGGTCAGAGGGAAAGGCCTATCCTGTTGAGGAACGGTATCTCTCAGACAGGCGGGAGGCGCGGCTTCCCGACAGGGTTTCAGAGGCGGTGACGATTGCCCTGAGGGAGACAGAGGGGGATATTCTTGTCTTTCTTCCTGGCGCAGGTGAGATCAGGGCCTGCGCAGAGGCTATCAGGTCCATTGCAGAGAAGAGGAATGTAACGGTCCATCCGCTCTACGCTGACCTTCCCTTCGAGGAGCAGGAGCGGGCTATTCTCCCCTCAGGGAGAAGGAAGATTGTCCTTGCCACAACCATAGCTGAGACGAGCCTCACCATCGAGGGGGTGAGCGTGGTGATCGACAGCGGCCTTACCAGAAGGATTCAGTACGATCCCTCCACAGGGATGAACCGGCTCGTGACTGTCTCAGTCTCCCGCGCCTCTGCCGAGCAGAGGAAGGGGAGGGCAGGAAGGCTCGGCCCCGGTGTCTGCTACAGGCTTTACAGCCCTCATGCCTTTCATTCCTTCACCCCTTTTTCGCCGCCTGAGATTGCGGTCTCTGATCTTTCGTCCCTGGCCCTTGACTTGGCCGTCTGGGGGGTGAGGGTGCCCTCTGAGCTCTCCTGGCTCGACGCCCCTCCTCAGTCCTCATGGGAGACAGCGCGGGAGCTCCTCTATGAGCTGGGGGGGCTGGATTCCTCAGGGGCTGTCACAGCCACAGGAAAGGCGATGGCCCGCTTCCCCCTCCATCCCCGGCTCAGCCACCTGCTGGTCAGGGCAGGGGAGGTGGGATGCCCGCGGCTCGGGGCTGATCTTGCTGCCCTCCTTTCAGAGCGGGATATCGTCCGTCGCGGACCGGGCCGGACAGGGGATGAGCCTGATATTTCAGATCGGATCCAGATCCTCCATGCCTGGAGGCAGGGGCTGGGCGCATCAGGCGCAGATATCCAGGCCCTACGCGGTGTGGACAGGACAGCAGGGCAGCTCCTCCGTCTTGTGTCGAAGAGGGGGACCGCTGAAGAGCCGGACGATGAGGATACTGTCTCAAGGCTCCTCATCTCCGCCTTCCCCGACAGGCTGGGAAAGAGGCGGGAAGAGGACGGCAGATTCCTCCTCAGCCAAGGCAGGGGCGTGAGGCTCTCTCCCCGGAGCGGTATGATCAAAACCCCCTTTATTATCGCTGTCAATCTTGATGCAGGCGACAAGGGCGAGGGAGTTGTCCATATGGCCGCCCCTGTGACAGAGGAGCTGATCCGGCAGGAGCTCAGGGGAAGGATAGCGAGGCAGAGGCGGGTTGAGTGGGACAGGCGGGGGGGGAGGGTTATCGCC
>JBAZFD010000191.1:0-4859 GCA_041653575.1 Thermodesulfovibrionales bacterium | reverse complement strand
TTCGTGGAGATGGACCTCATCCACAGGTTCAGCGTGGACAGCCGCCTCGGCAGAGAAGATGATCCCGAATATGGCGAGGGCCTTTTCCTTTATTGCCTCAGGCAGGGATGAGGATTCGATGATATCCTTGATATCCTTCCATTTCCTGGCCTCTGCCGCTGTCTCATCCACAACAACATCCACCTTTGTTGCTGCAATGCCTGCCCGCATGACCCTGCGGCATGTCAGCCCGTATCCCTCAAGACCGAGCCCTTTCAGGCCTGCCTCAATGGCCTGAAAATCAGCCCCTGCGTCCACCAGAGCGCCGAGGATCATGTCGCCGCTGGTACCGGAAAAACAATCAAAATATGCTATCCTCATAGGGAATATTGTACACCTTTTGCGCAGGGAGGTTACAGGTCATGAAGCTCATTGCCGAACACCGCATACAGGACAGGCTCCTCAGGCTCGTCATGGGGGACATCACCACGCGGGATGTTGAGGCCATCGTCAATGCAGCCAATTCCTACCTCCAGCATGGAGGCGGTGTGGCAGCCGCCATTGTCAGGAAGGGCGGAGCGGTGATCCAGGAGGAGAGCAACAGGATAGGCTTCGTTCCTGTGGGACCGGCTGCCGTCACCTCTGCCGGGAGTCTTCCTGTCCGTTTTGTGATTCATGCCGTGGGGCCGCGGATGGGAGAGGGAGACGAAGACAGCAAGCTCGGGAGCGCCGTCAGGAGCAGCCTCAGACTCGCCGCTGAAAGGGGGATCAGCAGCATTTCCCTGCCTGCGATCAGCTCAGGCATATTCGGCTTTCCCAGGGACAGGTGCGCTGCGATCCTTGTGCATGAGGCGAAGGGCTTTCTTGAGGAAAACCCCTCATCCTCCCTCAGGATTGTTGAGTTCTGCATCTTCGACGATCTTACCCTTGGATATTTTCAGCAGGAATTTGCTACACTATGAGGCCGCCGGGATAGCACAGTGGTAGTGCAGCTGATTCGTAATCAGCAGGTCGAGGGTTCGAATCCCTTTCCCGGCTTATAAAAATCAAAGAGTTGCAGAGAAAGGCCCTTCATTTTTACAGTCTCCCATCGCCTGAAGTCCCTGTCTCACCTCCCGTTGTCGGACATGCCTGAAAAAAAGAGCTCCCGAAATTTCTGTTGCGGAATTCGCTGTAATAGGATATGTTCAACCGGGGAACCTGCCCTTCAGCAGGGGGAACCGGAGGCGTGCAAGTGGAAGGGCAGTCCATAGACTGCACACATTTCATCGAAAAGATAAGGAGTTTTAATTGAATATTCTGGTGCGGAATCTGCCTGTGGATCTAACTGAGAAAGAGCTGTTGCAGATGTTCCTGCCCTTCGGCAAGGTGAAGGCGCTGAACATCGTCACCGACAGCCTGACAGGCAAGTCAAAGGGATTCGGTTTTGTCGAGATGCCGGAAGACCTTGAGGCAGTGGCAGCCATAAGGGAGCTGGACGGAAAGGTTGTTCTCGATGAGAAGCTGAGGGTGAAGAGCACGCGCCATGGCTATAAATGGTCACAGAACAGCCTGCGCAAGGAGAGGCCGGATCGTCCCCGGACCGGGGAAGGGAAGCGGACCGTCTCGGAGAAAAAGGCCGGTCCCCGTAGTGCCGGAGACCGGAAGCCCGGCCAGAGACCCAATCAGAAATCAGGTCAGAGGCCCGGAGGCAGGGGAAGGAGCTGAGCAGGCCGGTCGTTATTCACCGGTACGGCTCAAAGCAGGAAGGATCAGGGTTGTCACAGACTATCCCCTTGAAGAGGCAGCAGGGAGCCTTCGGCTGCATAAGGCGGGGAAGGCGAGGGGAAAGCTGATACTATCCCCCCGCAATGCGGGATAAATCATCAGACCTTGATGAGATGAACCTCAGGAGTTCTCCCCCTGCCTCCCCGAGGATGCTGGTGAGCCTCCTGTCAGGGGCAGCGGTGAGCAGGCTGGTAAGAGACTCAAGGACCTGCAATACCTTCCCTATGATCTCGCTGATTCCTGCGACCACTAAAATAGTGACTCCCTGGATGAGGACCTCTGTTGAGACAGCGTCTGTTTTCATGATGGCCTCCTCTTCCCATTACGGTTTGTTCCGTCTCCTTCACCCTTTCTTTATAGAAAAATTATAAGCCAATTCATCAGGGAATGAACCTGTCAATTGTGACAGGGGGGGGCTGAAAAAAGAATTCCTTTGTTTCCCCATGTCCGATCAGGACGGTTTTGAAAGGGGACGATTCCCCTCCGACTTTTCCCTGAGAAATCAGCAGATAACCGCAACTATTTTCTTGACAGTGATTCCAAAGGGACAGATCCAGTCAGCCGCCTTCAGCTTCACCATCCTCCCCAGAAAAACCATGATTCTCCCTGCCTACAAGGGTTCCTTCTGCACTCAGAGAGAATAAAGGATTGAGTGCGCTGGTGCGCGGAGTGAATTAGGAAAGAGAAGGGTTTTTTGCAGGAAATCATGAAAATGCTCAATAAGATGATAGGGCAAAAACTAAATCACTAAATCACTTGCATCTGACTCACTGCTTCATCTGCCTGGGGTTTGACAGGGGCGGGAAAAGGGGTATATCCTTTGATGAGCAAGGGGAATATTCAGGAGATTCCGGGAGGTTTGAGATGGGAGTTGCGGTAAGGAAGGACAGGAGATACACTTATCAGGACTATTGCGGCTGGCCTGATGAAGAGAGATGGGAGATCATTGACGGTGTAGCCTACAACATGAGCCCTGCGCCGACAGTGAAACACCAAAGGATTGTGGGACAGTTGCTCAGGAAAGCTGCTGACGGGTTTGAGGCAAGAGGGTGTAGTCTTTTTATCGCCCCAACTGATGTGGTGTTGGATGACTTCAATGTGGTACAGCCTGATGTTTTTGTTGTCTGTGATAAAAACAAAATCACTGAGAAGAACATTCAGGGCGCACCTGATCTGATCGTTGAGGTTATATCACCATCAACGGGAGTAAAAGACAAACGGGGGAAAAGAAACCTCTATGAGAAAGTCGGAGTAAAAGACTACATCATCATCTTTCCTGAAGAAGAGATGGTTGAGTGGTATAGACTGGAGGAGGGAAGGTATTCAACCCCTCAAATATTCGACTGGGATGAGACCATGACCCTTGAATCCTTTGATATGGAGCTGAACCTCTGGGAAATCTTCGGGAAGGAGAAGGCGCAGGAACCGGAATGAGTACAAGAGGGATTCCGAACAAGCCGGAATGACGGATAAGGGATTGGTCACCCCGGCAGGGCTTCTCTCCGGGCCGTCCGGCTTCAGTCTCCCAGGATGTCCTTTATGTTGGCGAAGAAGGCTTTTGCTGCTGTCTCTTCATCCATCTCCCCGCCGTAATCGTTTCCTTCCAGTTTTTTGATCACCCCTTCGGGCAGCTCTTCGATGAACCGCGAGGGGTTTGACGGCGCGGGCTTGCCGTAGCGCATCCTGTGGCCTGCATAGGTGATGTAAAGCTCTTTCATCGCCCGCGTGATGCCCACGTAAAAGAGCCTCCGCTCTTCTTCTATTCCGTCGTTTTCGAAGATGGATTTCTTGTGGGGGATGATGTCGTCCTCTGCGCCCACGATGAAGACAACCGGGTACTCCAGTCCCTTGGCTGAGTGGAAGGATATGAGCGTGGCCCCTCCGCCCTTGCGTTCGTCTTTGTCCTTTTCCCTGAGCAGGTCGGTGAGGGCGAGGTTTTCAAGGAAGCCCTGGAGTGAGGGAGATTCGTCGTCGCCCTTGCCGTAACGGCTGAGGGACTCGATGAAACCTTCCATGTTTTCCAGCCGCCTCATGGCGGTCTCAACGGTCTTGTAGAGCTCCCTGATATGGTCGCGGTAGCCTGTTTCATCCACAAGCTGCCTGAGGGCCTCTCCCATTTCCTCCCTGTTTTCGAAAAGTTTTTTGTACCTCTCCGTCAGCTCAGCCAGTCCCTGGGCTGAGGCAGCCGCCTTTTCGCTGAGATCTTCGATCTCCTGTGCCCTGGTGAAGGCCTCAAGAAGGGTGATGCCCTGCTCCCTGGCAAAGTCCGAGAGCCTGCCGAGGGCAGTGGGGCCGAGTCCCCTCCTGGGGGTGTTCGCTATCCTGAGGAGGCTCAGTTCGTCCCGCGGATTGGCGATGATTCTCAGGTATGAGGAGAGGTCCTTGATCTCTTTGTACTCAAAATAGCTCATGCCGCCCACCACGGAGTAGGGTATTTTAAGCATCCGCAGCGCCTCTTCAAACTGCCGGGAAAAGAGGTTCGCCCGGTAGATCACGGCGAAATCCTCGTATTCGAGCTTCTTTTCGTGTTTGAGCTGGAGTATCCGGTTCGCCACCCACTCGGCCTCGCTGTTGCCGTCGACAGCCCTGTAGATTTTCACCTCAGGCCCGTCTCCCCTGTCTGTCCAGAGGGACTTCTCCATACGGCGGGTATTGTTGCCTATGACGCCGTTGGCTGCTTTAAGGATATTGCCGAAGGAACGGTAGTTCTGTTCCAGCCTCACCACAGCAGCGCCGGGAAAGTCCCGTTCGAAGTCCAGGATGTTGCTCAGGCTCGCTCCGCGCCAGGCGTAAATGGACTGGTCGTCGTCTCCCACGACGCAGAGGTTTCTCCGCACACCCGCCAGAAGCCTGATGAAATCATACTGGACGCGGTTTGTGTCCTGGTACTCGTCCACCATGATGTACCGAAACTTGTCCTGGTACCGCTCCAGCACATCGGGATGCTCCCTGAAGAGTTTGAGGGTGAGGATAAGGAGGTCGTCGAAGTCAACGGCGTTGAGAGACTTCAGGGCCTCAAGGTATTTGGGGTAGAGGTATTCCGAGACGGTGTCTATGTCGTCAGGTTTTGCCGCAGTGCTGATCCTGCCGGGCATCTCGTTTTTGGACCTGCT
>JBAZFD010000190.1:3341-4861 GCA_041653575.1 Thermodesulfovibrionales bacterium | reverse complement strand
GATGGATCATCACCCTGGAATGGGGAAGGGCAAATCTCTTGCCTTTTGTCCCTGCTGTGAGGAGAAGAGATCCCATGCTCGCAGCCTGTCCTATGCAGTATGTGGCAATGTCGGGCTTCACATACTGCATGGTGTCGTAAATGGCAAGACCGGCGGTAACAACACCGCCGGGGGAGTTTATATAAATATGGATATCCTTTTCAGGGTCCTCTGTCTGGAGAAAGAGGAGCTGGGCAATGACCACATTGGCAACGTTGTCGTCAATGGCTGTGCCAAGGAAGATAATCCTGTCCTTCAGGAGACGGGAGTAGATATCGTAAACCCTCTCGGTCCTCCCTGTCTGCTCAATGACTATGGGAACGATGCTCATATCAGTCTCCTTTTGTCGGATTTGCCTTTTCGAGGAGGAGATTAAGGACCTTGGACTCAAACACGGACCTCCTCAGCCTCTCCAGGGAGCCGTCGTGATTCATATAGTAATCCACCACATTCTGAGGAGAAACATAGTATCTCTGTGCCACGCGGATGACCTCAGCCTTCAGGTCCTCTTCTGTCACGGCAACATCCTCTTTCTCGCCGATGAGGGCAAGAAGAATGGATGCCTTGACCGACTTCTCAGCCTGGGGCCTCAGCTCATTCCTTACGGACTCCTCGTCGGCCTGCTGCTCCTCGCCGCCGGCTGCCTGGGACTGCGCCACAAGGCCGTGCAGCTCTGCTGAGACAAGCGCCTCGGGAAGCTCAAAATCGTGGGAAGAGACGAGAGTTTCAAGGATCTCCTTCTGCTTTGCCATATCAGCGCCATACTTCTTGGCAGCCTCTATGTTCTCCCGGATCTCCTTCTTCAGGGCCTCCAGGTCGTCAAAGCCCATGTCCTTGGCAAACTCATCATCAACAGCAGGGATGATTCTTCTCTTGAGGTCCTTGAGCTTTATCTGGAACTTCACATCCTTTCCTGCAAAAGAGGCCTGTGAATCAGCGGCAAAGCTCACCTCGCAGCTGAACTCATCGCCTTTGTTCCTGCCGATGAAGGCGTCGTAAAACTCCTTGGGAAAGGGGCTGCTGCCTATCTTGAAGACCGAATCCGTTACTTCCGACTCATCATCGCCAGTGGTGACGTAATCGACAGTCACAAGATCCCCGTCCTGGACAGACTCTTCAGTTGCCTCATAGGTTGCCTTGTCCTCGGTGAGCCTGGCAAGGGTGAGCTCAACATCGGCCTCTTCCACCTCAACAGGGACCTCCTTGACGGCGATTCCCTCATAGGAGAGGTTCTCCACAACAGGCCTCACCTCAACGCTCACGGTCATGGAATAGGGGGTATTCCTCTGGTAATCGGAAGACTCCTCTACCACGGGCTGTGCCACGGGGATGAGATTCGCATCCCTGAGGGCATTGGAGTAATGGTCAGGAATGACCCTCTCCAGGACCTCTGTCTCCACATCCTTGCCGAACTTCTTTTCAATGAGGCTCAGGGGCGCCTTGCCGGGCCTGAAGCCGGGGATCCGCACCTTTCTCTGGGC
>JBAZFD010000190.1:0-3331 GCA_041653575.1 Thermodesulfovibrionales bacterium | reverse complement strand
ATGGATTCCGCAGGAATCTCTATGATGAGCCTCTTCTTTGTCCCTGAAATATCTTCAACTGCCTTTAACAATTCCACCCTCCAGATCATCAAGTGCTTGATTTCAATTCTTTAAGAATAAAATGAACTGAAATGCTTTGTCAATTTTGAGACCACCCCTCCGGAGCCGGAAAATGCCTCTCTCCAGGACTCAGGACTCTCCTTTTCCCCGGCAGTCGTGATATTCTATATCACTATTATCATTCTGGAGGTTTACGCATGAAAAGGTTCCTCGCCATAGTATCACTCCCCGTCCTGCTCGCAGGCAGTCTGGCCTGGGGTGGAGAGCCTGTTGTCGCCAAATTCCCGGACAAGTCCTATACCTTTACCGACCTGGAAAGGATCATGGGATACTCCAACGTCTGGAAAACAAAAATCAGTGAAAACTCCGACCCGAAGCTCAAGTCGGCTGTTATCACCCGCATTATCAGGGCAAAGGCTGCTGCCGACCTGGCCCGGTCAAAGGGACTGCACAAGTTGCCTGATATTAAAGAGGGGCTGGAGGTCATCATCAATGACTTTCTCTCCCAGGAGTACGTCAAGAGGGAGATTGCCGACAAGGTCACCGTCTCAGATGAAGAGGTGAGGGCATATTATGACAATAATCCCAAGAACTTCCAGCTTGCCGAGATGGTGAAGGTGAGCCACATCCTCATATCTGTCGACAAGGGAGCCCCTGAGGGAGCGAAAAGCAAGGCACGTGAAGAGGCAGAAGCGGCTCTGAAAAGAATCAAGGCCGGTGAGGACTTCGGCAAGATTGCCGCTGAAATGTCCGACGACTACCAGTCCAGCGCCAAGGGAGGAGACCTGGGATTTATCGCCAGGGGCAAGACAGTGCCTGAGTTCGAGCAGGCGGCCTTCACCCTCAAGCCGGGAGAGATAAGCGGCATCATTGAAACCCCTTACGGCTTCCAGATCATCAGGGTTGAGGAGAAGCAGGAGGCCAGGCTGGAAGAGTTTGACAAGGTAAAAGAGAATATAAGGACGAAGAAGCTGACTGATGCGAAGAAGATTGCCATTGAACAGTTCTTCATAGAGATCCTGCAGGGACCGGGCATTCAGATCGAGCCGACCCTCCTGGGAGGCAGCGGCGGTCACGGCCAGGGAGGCCACGGCGGCCATGGAGGAGGACACTGAGAGGCGCAACCTCGGAGGGAGGGGGAAACCCCTCCCTCTTTTGTTGAAAAATGGAAGACAGGAAAAAGGCCGCACCACCGGAGATCTCATCCTTTATTGAAGAGCTCATCACAGACCGCGCCGTCAGCCCCTGGATCACCGCCCATGAGCAGATACCTCCCCGGGAACCCGCCTTCGCTGAAATGGAGATGCGGGATGAACTGAAGGAGGCACTGAGAAAGAGGGGAATAGAGCGGCTCTACACCCATCAGGCTGAGGCAGTGGGCCTTATCAGGCAGGGGAAAAACGTGGTTGTCATGACCCCCACAGCCAGCGGCAAGAGCCTCATCTACAATATCCCTGTCATAGAATCCATTCTCCAGGACCCCAATGCAAAGGCCCTCTACATCTTCCCCCTCAAGGGCCTGGAGCAGGACCAGGTAAAGAACTTCAACAGCCTCCTCACAGACTGCCTGGGGAAAAAGGAAGGCAAACCGAAGAAGGGAGCACTGGACCGGGCCGAGGTCTATGACGGAGACACCACTCCCTACAGAAGGAAGAAGATCAGGGAGAATATCCCCAACGTCATCTTCACCAACCCCGACATGCTCCACCTGGCGCTGAACCCCTTTCATGCCAAATGGGAGGAGTTCTTCAGGAACCTGCGGTACGTTGTCGTTGATGAGGTCCACACCTACAGGGGAGTTTTCGGCTCCCACGTGGGCCATGTACTGAGAAGGCTCAGGAGGATATGCAGACGCTGGGGAAGCGATCCGCAATTCATCGCATGTTCAGCCACCATTGCCAACCCCAGGGAGCTCTCCGAGACCATCACCGGCCTCCCCTTCGATCTTGTCGAGACCTCGGGAGCGCCCAGCTCAGGAAAGCAGTTCCTTTTCCTCAACCCCCTGGACAGCGCCTATACCGAGGCAACGAGGATCTTCATCAAGAGCATCAATGCCGGGCTGAGGACAATCCTCTTCACCAAGGCAAGAAAGGTGACTGAGCTCATCTACCGCTGGAGCATCGAGAGGGCGCCTCTTCTGGCAAACCGGATCAGCCCTTACAGGGCCGGTTTTCTTCCCTCCGAGAGGAGGGAGATAGAAGAAAGGCTCTTCAGCGGCGAGCTCATGGGCGTCATCTCCACAAGCGCCCTTGAGCTTGGGGTGGACATCGGCGGGCTCGATGTCTGCATCCTCTGCGGATACCCAGGATCTGTCTCCAGCACATGGCAGAGGGCAGGCCGTGTGGGGAGGCAGGGGAGGGAATCTCTCATCGTCATGCTTGCACTCAAGGACGGGCTGGATCAATATCTCGTCTCACACCCTGAAGCATTCTTCGGCAAGCCCCACGAGGCATCGGTCTGTGACCCCTTCAACAGGAGGGTCCTGGCTCAGCATATCCCCTGCGCAGCAAAGGAAATCTTTCTGAGGTCCGACGATCCTGTCTATCCGGCCCTGGAGATCTCCGACCTGATTGCAGAGCTGGAGGAGGCCGGAACGCTCAGGAGGGGAAAGACAGGGGATATCTGGTTCTCCACAGAGATGATGCCCCAGAGAGAGGTGGGGATCAGGAGCATCGGCAGCCCCCTGAAGCTGAGGGATGAGCAGGGCAGGCATATAGGAGATCTCGACGGCAGGAGGATCTACCGGGACGGATTCCCCGGCGCCATCTACCTTCACAGGGGGAAACAGTACCAGATCTATCACCTGGACCTTGAGGAAAAGGAGGCCCTCTGCCGGGAAGTGGAGGTGAACTATTACACCCATGCCCTCTCGAATGAGCATGTGGAGATCATGGATATGGCAAAGGCAGATATCCCTGCGAAGGGATTCGGCATCTACCACGGGAGCCTGAGGATCACCTACCAGGTAGTCGGATACGAGAGAAAAAACATCTACGACGGAACAAAGCTCTCGCGCCATGCAGTGGATATGCCGGAGTATATCTTCGACACAGAGGGGATATGGATGGTGATTTCCAGGGGCCTCAGCCAAAGGATTGTGGAGGAGGGATACGACCTCCCCGGAACCCTCCATGCCGCAGAGCATGTGACCATCGGCTGCATCCCCCTCTTCGCCCTGGCAGACAAGGGGGACATAGGCGGGTACAGCTACCCGCTCTATCCTGAGTTCAAGACCCCGGCGATATTCATTTATGACGGCTATGAAGGGGGA
>JBAZFD010000189.1:0-4902 GCA_041653575.1 Thermodesulfovibrionales bacterium | reverse complement strand
GGCGCCGATGTCGTGGGATACATGATAATGGAGAGACCCATTCTCTTCTGGAGCCCCTTGAGGAGGTGGTAGAAATCCTCCTGCCCCACCACGTCTATGCCGGTGCTCGGCTCGTCGAGAATGAGAATCCTGGGGTTGTTGATGAGGGCGCGGGCAATGGAGACCCGCTGCTGCTGCCCGCCTGAGAGGTTCCCGAAGGACTCCTCCTCAAACCCCTCCATCCCGATAACGGCAAGAATCTCCCCGGCCTTTGCCCTGTCCCGCTGCGACGGCCACCGGAAGAGACCGAGCTTGCCGTAAAGGCCCATAAGCACAACGTCCAGTGCGCGCGCCGGAAAGGTGATCTCTATGTTCTGGGTCTGGGGGAGGTATCCGAAGAGGTGTTCCCTGATCGCCTCCTGCGGGGGAAGACCGAAAATACTGACAGATCCCGAGGTGGGCATGATGATCCCGGCGATGCTCCTGAGAAGGGTCGTCTTCCCGCTCCCGTTGGGTCCGACAATCCCGAGGAACTGCCCCTCCTCCAGGGAGAGGTTGATATCCTTCAGGATCTCCTTTCCGTTGACGGAAACAGAAAGGCTGCGGATCTCAACAGCCTTCATTGCATCGCCTTCCGCATCTGTGAGAAGTTGTATTGCATGAGCTCGATGTAGCTGTCCCTTGCCGGGTCGGCAGGAGAGCCCAGGGGGTCGAGGAAAAGCACCTTTGCCCCCGCCTCCCTGGCGATGGCATCGGCGATGCGGGGGCTGAACTGGGGCTCCGTAAAGACAACCCGCGCCCTGATCTTCCTGAGATCCTTCACGATCCTGGCGATGGTGCTGGGGGCAGGCTCCCTGCCCGGCGCCTCCTCGATCACCCCGAGGACCTTCAGGCCATAACGGTTCGAGAAATAACTCCATGCCGCGTGGAAGGTGACGTAGTCCTTTGTGGTGAACTGCCTCACCTCCCGGGAGAACTCCTCATGCAGTCTCTCCAGCTCTCCCTTGTACCGGGCTGCATTATCCTTATAATAGGCGCTGTTCGAAGGGTCTTTCTTCGCAAGTGCCCCGGCGATTCTGTCGACAATCTGTTTTGCCAGCAACGGGTCCAGCCAGTAATGGGGATCAGCGCCTTCGTGGTGATGACCGTGCTCCGCTCCCGTCTCCTCTGTGCCGTGCAGGAGGGGCATCCCCTGGGAGAGGTCCACAACGGTGAGGTTCCTGTTGGCAACCGCCTTCACCACCTTCTCTGCCCAGAACTCCAGCCCAGCTCCCACCTTGATGAAGAGCGCAGCGTCGCTGAGCCCGGCCATCTGCCTCGGCGTGGGCTCAAAGGTGTGGGGAGATGCGGCAGGGGGAAGGAGGGTCGTTACCTTCACCCTGTCTCCTCCCACGTTTTTCACCATGTCTGCTATGGGATGGATCGATGCAACCACCTTAACGCTTCCTTCAGAATGCATGGGGACAACGGAGGAGATAAGGAGGAAGGCGAAGAGGAAAAGGAGCTTTTTCACAGAGGCCTCCGGGACTTGGATATGAGCAGCAGTGTAAAATATACTCTATATCATAGCACATGAAAAATGGACAGCGATTCTCAGCCCTCTACAGGAGGGATTTCAGGCTTTTCTGGTTCGGACAGATCATCTCCCTCTCGGGGACATGGATGCACTCCCTTGCCCAGAGCTGGCTCGTATACTCCCTGACCAAATCGCCCCTCTACCTCGGGATCATCGCCTCGGCAGCCTCGCTTCCCATCCTTCTCTTCACCCTCTTCGGCGGGATGGTGGCGGACAGGTTTCCCAAGAGAAACATCCTCATAGCCACCCAGTCCCTCTCCATGCTCCTGGCCCTCAGCATAGCGGTCCTCGCCCAGACAGGGGCCATCAGGGTCTGGCATGTGGGGATGGTGGCGGCCCTCCTGGGGACCGTGAACGCCTTTGATGTGCCCACACGGCAGGCCTTCCTCGCCGAGGTGGTGGAAAAAGCGGATATCACCAACGCCATTGCCCTCAACTCCGCAGCCTTCAACGGCGCACGGATCATAGGGCCTGTCATAGCGGGATTCATCATCGCAGCCGTCGGGATCCCGGCCTGCTTCTTTCTCAACGCAGCCAGCTTTATCCCTGTAATCATAGCCCTCACCCGGATCAACGCCAGGGGTTCCACCAGGGCATACAACAAAGGCCTTCTTACGGACATGGCCGACGGCTGGAGGTTCATCAGCAAAGAAAAGGAGATCCTGGCCATCATGTCCTGGATCGCCCTCTTCAGCCTCCTGGGCATTCCCTATGTCACCCTCCTGCCTGTGCTCGCCGGAGAGGTCTTGGACGTGGGGGCAACGGGGCTCAGCCTCCTCATGGCCTTTGCAGGGGCAGGCGCGCTGATTGCAGCCATGACCATCGCCTTCAAGGGAGATATCCGGCGGAAAGGCACCTTCATCCCCCTCTCGGGCATTGTCTTTTCCCTGGCTATCCTGGGGATTTCTTTCTCCAGTGACTTCCGGCTCTCCCTTATGCTCATCCTCTGCGCAGGCTGGGGCGTGGTGAGCTTCCTGGCCACCAGCAACGGCTTCATCCAGCAGGCGGTCCCTGACTCCCTCAGGGGGAGGGTGATGAGCGTCTACACCCTTGTCTTTCTCGGCCTGGCGCCCATTGGGAACTCCCTCATCGGCTTCACCGCCCATCTCATCGGCACCGTCCCGTCGCTGAAGCTCTTTGCCTCTGCCTGCATCATCGGGAGCATCCTCCTCTCGCGGTCCTTCAAGAGGGCCTTTTCCCAGGGAGAGAGCTTGCCGAAAGAGTGACAGGCCGTGCATAATACCCTTCCATGAAGATTCTTGCCATAGAGACATCGACAATGCTGGGCGGCGTGGCTGTTATGGACAATAACACCCTCATCGCCGAATCGCGGATCAACGTAAGGACCACCCATTCAGAACGGCTCCTTACCGAGATAGACCATATCCTCTCCCTCTCCAATCTCACCATTGGGGATATTGACGTCTTCGGCATTGCCATAGGCCCCGGCTCATTCACCGGCCTCAGGGTCGGTCTCAGCACGGTGAAAGGGCTTGTCTATGCCACAGGCGCGAAGCTTGTCGCTGTTCCAAGCCTGGAAGCCTTCGCCTGGAACGGGGCCTTCAGCCCCTATCCGGTCTGTCCCCTTCTCGATGCCCGGAGGAAAGAGGTCTATGCAGGCATATTCCGCTGGTCCGGCAACGACTTCGCAAGGGAGATGGAGGAAAGACCGATTGCCATGGATGACCTCCTTGCGGGGATCACCGGCACAACCCTCTTCCTGGGAGAAGGGGCTGTCATCTACGGCGACATGATCAGGGAGAGGTTACAGGAAAAAGCGGTCTTCGGCAGCCCTTCCCAGATGGTCCCTTCACCTGCCAATACAGCCCATCTTGCCCTTCTCAAAGCCGGAAAAGAGGAGTTTGCCGACCCCGTCAGCCTCTCCCCCCTGTACATCAGGAGGTCCGAGGCAGAGATGAAAGCAGAAAAGGCCTGACGTCTTCTTCAAGCACAGCGAAGCAATCGCTTCTTGCCGTCATTCCGGCTTGTCCGGAATGACATCCGAACAGACAATAACAACAAAAATCACTTTTTTCGCCGAGTATGATCTGCGTCATATTTAATTTTCCTTTAATCCCTCAAAATAGACATAACAGAATAGCTTCAAGAGAGGTCTGGTATGGCGGAAAGGAAAAACAAATACGCGCACCGCGCAAAGATCACGGAAACGAAGATGAGGCAACTCCTCCGGTTCTTCGCTGTGGGACTTGACGCCACCCAGATCGCAGAGCTCACCGGGATGAACAGGAACACCGTCAACCGGTACCTCTCGGAGATCAGGTTGAGAATAGCCCTTTACTGTGAGACCCAGTCTGCAATTTCAGTTACCCTGCCTGCAGAAAGGCCTGCTTCAGCCGACAGCCTCTGGACAGACGGCGGCAAGGCAGGCAAGGGGATCATCTTCGGCCTCATCAAGCGGGACGGAAAGATATACACAGAGCTCGTGTCCGAGGCATCTGCGCCGGTCTACCAGGCGGTCATCAAGGGAAAGCGGACAGCCGACTCGCTCGTCTCAGCCGATGACTGGAGGGGATACCACGGCGTTGTGGATGTGGGCTACGGAAAACATTTCCGGTTCGAGTCCGACCAGGGGAATGAACTCCCTGCCGACAGCGCGGCTGTGCAGGGCCAAACAAGAAAGCAGAACGGAATCAGCGGGACAGAGGGTTTCTGGGGGTATGCAAAGACGCGGCTCACCCGGTTCAGGGGTTTGAGCAGGTCTGTTTTCTACCTCCACCTCAAGGAGTGCGAGTTCCGGTTCAACTACCGGGACCAGGACATCTACAAGATCATCATGGACATTGTGAGAAGGCAGCCGCTCTTCACCGATTAGCCGTCTGCCCTCTCCCAGACAGAGCTCACATGTTTCCTTCTCTTGTGAAGGGTCTCCAGAAGGAGGCCCTCTTTTTTCAGCTCCATGAAGGACGACATCACCCTCAGGGTATCGCTCCCCTCTTTGAGCACCGGCTCGCTCCTGAGCCTCAGTATCGTCTCGGCTGTCCTGAAAAACAGGTAGGCGTCGCAGAGGTTTCTGCTGTCTTCGACGCTGAGGATGCCTGCGCTCCTGAGCCGCCTGATGGCGGCCCTTGTCCCCTGGAGGAGAAGAGAGGGGTTGTCCCTGCAATGCCTGAGCTGAAGATACTGGACAGTGAACTCCAGCTCCTCCAGCCCTCCGGCTGCCAGCTTGATATCATAACTCCCTGCCGACTCCCTGGAGAGCTCCTTCTGGATCCGGCCCCTCATCCGTATGATCTCCTCCCTGGTCACCTCCCGGCCCCTCTCCATGAGGACATCCTGCCGCAGCTTCATAAACTCCAGCGCTGCCTGAGACTGCCGACTGTTGACTG
>JBAZFD010000188.1:0-4906 GCA_041653575.1 Thermodesulfovibrionales bacterium | reverse complement strand
CAGTCCAGGTACTGGATATGCACCGGCTTGTCCAGGCCGTAGAGTTTTTTCAGGTTCTCCTTCGCCTGGGCAGAGGCCTTGAGGGACATCTCCGTCTCCACCTCCACAGGTCCGCCGGGGGCCAGGTGGATGACGGTGAAGCTGATGAGGGTGATCCCGAAGATAAGGGGGATCATCACAAGGAGTCTTTTTATGATATAGGGGAGCACTGTGGTAATCCTCCGTTTTATTGTTATGCTATTATATCCGAATCTCAGATCAAAAGGATTGTCACGAAAGGATACAGACTATGGACAAGCTGCTGGAAAAAAGCAAGAATCTCATCCTCATTGCCGTTGCCTTCTCATTGCTGGCCTCATTCTTCGCCTTCCTCTCAGGGGCGGTGAAGACCGTCTCCGTCATCGCCGGGATGGTGTGGAGCTACGGCAAGGACCCCCATGCAGGAATATCCCTCATCGAGCTCATGGATACCTTCCTCATCGCCACTGCCCTCTTCATCTTCTCCGTGGGTATGTATGAGCTCTTTTTCAAGGAGCTCAATCTTCCTGACTGGCTGACGGTCCACAACCTCCACGACCTCAAGGCCAAGCTCGGGAGCGTCATTGTCCTGGTTATGGCAGTGACCTTCCTCAAGCACCTGGTGGAGTGGAACGACCCCACAGGCACCCTCTTCTTCGGCATTGCCGTTGCGGTGGTCTCAGGCGCCCTCATCGCCTTCAGCCACTTCGGGGGGAAGGACTGACTCGCCATTCCTCTTTAATTGTTCTCAAAAAAAGGGAAGATGCCGGACAACCCGGCATCTTCCCTTTGAGACATTGTTATCTTCGGGGACTTCGTAACTGCCGCGCTATTGCTTCACCAGCCTCGGGGTGATGAAGATAAGGATTTCACGGGTGTCTTCTTCTACCGTGTCCTTTCTGAAAAGCCTGCCCAATAGAGGGATGTCCATAAGTCCGGGGACACCTGACACGTTATCCTTTGTGATATTCCTATATATTCCACCTATAACCATTGTCTCTCCATTTTTGATAAGAACACTTGTATTCCCTTCGATCTTTGTAGTCCTCGGAGCCCTGACATCAGGTGCTGAGATCACTGTCATCTCAACTAACTCTTCCTTCGTTGTCACGACATTCATAGATATTGTCCCATCATTGCTTATTTTCGGAGTGACTTCAATGATGAGGGCAACGTCTTTGAATTTTGTTGTTACCGTTGGAGGAGAACCAGGGGTGACTTCGCCATAGGGAATGCTCTCACCCTGTATAATCTTTGCCTTCTGGTTGTCTGTTGTAACAACTTTAGGATTGGAGATGATCTTACCACGCCCGATTTCTGCGATGGCTGAAAGCCTTAAATCCAGGCCCAAAGTTTGAGCTGCATTGAGATATCCAAAGGTCATGGCACTACTGGGAGTAGTTACAGAAGTTGTGCTGGCCGGAAGACTTGTGAGAGTTTCAGGAAAGCGACCTGTTGCAGATCCCTTTGCACTTGCATTATTACCCTCAGCTTTGAAACCCCATTCCACACCAAGACTCCGCGCCATCGTGTTGCTGACCTCCACGATCCTTGCCTCGATGAGAACCTGAGGCGTGGGCTTGTCCAAAACAATCACCAGTTTATCCAGCTCCGAAAGGACAGAAGGGACATCCTTCACCACGATAGACCTGGTCCGTGCGTCTACGCTGATATTCCCCCGAGCAGAGAGGATTTTTGCGCTGGCTATAGACTCTTTTATCTTGTCCACTTCGGCGTAGTTCAGGATGAAAACCCTTGTCTCCACCGGCTCAGCCGTTCCGAAGACAGCCCTGGTTTCGGCTATCGCTTTTTGCTCCTCCTGGAAGGCCTTGAGGGTGGTTACTCTGATGACATTGCCTTCAACAATCTTCTCCAGGCTGAAGGTCCTCAGGATGATGTCCATGGCCTGATCCCAGGGGACATTGAGGAGCTTCATGGTGATATTCCCCTTTACATCGGGGTGGATGACGATGTTGTATCCGCCCACATCACCCAGGAGCCGCAGGATTGGGACAATGTCTGCATCCTGGAAATCGAGGGAGATGGGTTCCGGTGTTTTGTTCGTCTTCAGAGGGGAAACGGCAGCAGGGATATCTTTCTTTCCCGTCTTTCCCGTCGCCATCTTCGGCGAGATATCAAGGATGATTTCGTCATCGAGGGCAAAGGCATCGGACTCGACATTGCCAATCGTCTCTACGAGGAATCTCGTCCTGTCACCTAAGTCCATCTGCCTGACAGACCTGAGAGGGGCAGGGAATTTCGAAGGGAGGGTTGTCCTCATGACTACGCCGGGGATATCAAGGATAAGGCCTCCCTCCGTTTCGGAGAGGGAGGGATCGGGCATAGGCCCGTTGCCTTTTATAATCATCTCTGTCCCTTCTTCGGTTTTACTGAAGGAGAGGGAGGTCACTGCCTTTGCTCCGTCAGCGGAGAGAACAGGAGACGCAGACATGACAGTCTCCGGAGAAAAACCTGCATTCGGAGCGGCAGCTACAAGAAGAACAAGACTGTTGTCCTTCAATTCAGGGGTTATTTCTGCAGGGGCCTGGAGGAGGAGATCCAGTCGGACGCCCGGAGGGGAAATCCGCCCGGAAGGTGATATTTCCGTTGCCAGGCTGTTCTTCGGGTATATCTTGTCCCTGAAACGTCCGGGGCCGACCCCATCTATGTCTATTACGGACCTGAAGGGGTCTGCCGGCTGCGAGATATTGTAGGCAAAAGGGGCGTTGGCCTTGATAATAATGGTATTGTCCGTTACATCTATGCCCGTAAGCTGAGCGCCGGATATCTCCTGTGCAAAACCATGGGACGGCAACAGGGCGCAAAAGGAAAGGAGCACAAGAAAGGCAACGGTAACCGGATTTTTTCTATACAGGACCTTCTTCACACCTGACCTCCCTTACTCTTCTTCCCGATGAAGTTTCAAAAACAGATCTCTCTCACGGACCGTCCCCCGGTAATCCTTCGCCATTTCTCTAATGATAACAGAATCCTTTGTTATCTTATAGACCTTGCCGTTGGAAAGACCGATCCTGTCGCCATCTTTGATGGTGTATGACTTGCCGTCAGGCAGCATGACTACCGCAAAGGACCGCTTCCCGCCCCAGAGCACAGCAATGAGCTTCAGCTCAGAGACATCATAACTCTCCAGGGGCGGAGATCCTTTCTTCGGCTTGAGCTTCTCCTGCTTCACAATCAGCGGGATAAAAGGATCCCTCTTTCCCATGGAATTGTACTCATAGCCGGTCTTGTCCTGAGCCGTCTGTTCCTTCGCAGGCTCCCCGCCATGGGAAGGGAGGGCGACTGCGAGGATCAGGGCTATGGGCAAACAGAGGAAAAGTCTCATGGCTGATTCTCCAGTTCCTTTCTCTCTTTTTCAGGGATGATGGAAAAAGTGACAACGCTGAATCCCACATCCAGCACGGTTTTCCCTTTCAGATCCACCGGCTTCATGGAAAAATTCACCACATTCGCAATCCTGCCGAGCTTGGTTATATTGCTGTAAAACTCCCCGAAACTGTGATAGAGTCCTCTCATTTCCACATCCACGGGGATCTCATAGACCTCGTTGCTCGAATGGACATGCCGGGGCAGAGGCCGCCATGAGATGACCTGGAGGCCTGACTTTATGCCTGAATCAGAGACCTTCCTGAGGAGCCCCGAGACCTCTTTCTCCTCTGGGAGCTGCGCCTGGAGCCCTGCGAGCCTTGTTTTCAAGACCTCGTTCTCCGCCATAAGGGCTGAAAGCTTGACCGTCTTTTTCTGGGCCGTCACTATCTCCTGCTCCTTGGCTGTATTCTCATCGGAGAGGGTCGACATCTCCTGCAGGGACGGAAGGATGAAAAAGACAACAGCCGCTACCACAATCAGGACAGAGGGCAGCGCAGCAAGAAGACCTTTCTGGAGAGGTGTGAGGGAGGCTGTATCAATCTTAAGTTTCATTGCCGGTTTCTCCCCTCATCAGGCCTTGATCTTGAAATTAAGCCGGTATTTGTATATGAGGACACCGCCCACATCTGCCTGCCTGGACTCCTCCAGGTAGACCTCCGTCAGGTCAGGGGTGGCCTTCAGATTGTCCACATAGGAGACAATATCATTATTGGTAAAGGCGAAACCTTCAAGCGCCACGCCGTTGTCCCTGAAAACAAAACCGCTCACCCAGACCCCTGCGGGGAGCCTGGTTCCCACAATATCCAGCAGCCTGACTGGGACCGCCTGGTTCCGCCTGAGGGATTCTATGATCTTGCTTCTCTGGGTGATCTCCTTGTTCAGCTTCTCGTAGGCCTTCACTGCCTCAGCCTTCTTTGCAAGATCTGCCAGCAATACCTTGTTCGCCTCTGAGGTCTTTTTCATCTCGGCAACCTGTGACCGCAGATAGAAAGAGATCGCTGCCATCAGGAGGATGGTGACAATGCCGAGGCCGGTTACAAGGGTAAGAAGGCTGAGGGGCCGCTTGCCTTTTTTTCCTCTCTTTTCTTCAAGGAGATTTACCCTGATCATGCCCTGTCTCCTTCTTTTCTCAGGGCGAGACCGACAGCAACCGCTGCTATGGGCGTCATCTGGGTGATGAAGGAGGAGTCAAAACGCGAGGGGATTTTGATCTTCCTGAAAGGGTCAGCCACCTCCACCGGGATGGAGAGCCTCTCGGCCATCATGTCGGAGAAGTTCTTTATGAGGGCTGCGCCTCCGCTGAGGATGATCCTTTCCAGGGCTTCATCGCTCACATAGCTTTTATAGTATTCAAAAGACCGGTATATCTCGGCAAAGATGTCGTCAGAAGAGGAGTTGATGATCGTCACGGCATCCTCGGTGAGGTTGCCAGCCTTCTTCAGGCTCTCTGCGTCATCACGGGAGATATTGAGAAACCTCTCAATCGCCTCGGTGTGAT
>JBAZFD010000187.1:0-4917 GCA_041653575.1 Thermodesulfovibrionales bacterium | reverse complement strand
GTGAGAGGCTCAGGCCTGCTTATGCCGAGGCGATATCACGGAAATGCCCCCTTTGCAGTGGCATCGGGCATATCAACTCAGACGAGTTCCTGGCCTTGAGGGCAATAAGGGAACTTCATGCCAGGGCAGAGGAAGGGGGCATCACCGCCATCACCTGCCGTCTCCCTGTGGAAAGCGCCAACCTTCTTTTAAACACCAGGAGAAGAGAACTGTTCTCCCTGGAACAGGACTTCGACATCACCATCACGGTGACGGCTGATCCCTCAGCTCCGGCAGGCCAGTATGTCCTGGAGGTACAGAAACAGAAGTAACGGCTCCACTTATCCGACAAAAAAGGCCTCCCTATCAAGGGAGGCCTTTTTTGTTTTATATCAATTCCTCGCTTACTTTCTGCCGGGAACGAGGCTGCCAAGAGCGTCCTCAGTCTTCTTTTTTCTGAAGGATATGATGATCCTTCGCCCTGGTTTGTCCACCGAGACTCCTATGTAGCTGAGCATCGTCAGGAAGGCCGCGAAGATCAGGAGCCCGCTGGCAATGTAGTAGGCCATAGTGTAGGAGCCGGTGGAATCGGCTATGGAGCCTGCCAGCATGGGGCCGAAGACGCCGCCCACGCCCCAGGCGGTGAAGAGGATACCGTAGTTCATGCCGAGGTTCTTTGTGCCCCAGTAATCAGCCGCTGTGGCAGGGAAGAGGGAGAGACAGGCCCCGTAGTTGAAGCCCACAACTGCGGAGCCGAGGATGAAGGCGGTGACGGTGCTGAACTGTGTGAAGAAGGCCATGATCAGTGCCTGCATAATGAAGACAAAGGCGAGGGTCACCATCCTGCCCACGTAGTCTGAAACGATGCCCGCCACCACGCGGCCACCGGCATTGAAGACAGCGAGGAGGGCGACAAAAAGAAAACCTATCTGTATCGTGTTGCCGGACTGAACAGCAACGATCTTTGCCAGGTGACCGATGATCATGAGGCCGGCAGTGGCGGCGCAGGCGTACTGGATATAGAGGGAATAAAAGGTGGGGTTCCGCAGCATCTCTCGCCAGGAGAGGTCTGTTGCTCCTGAGGCATGAGCTGCCTTTGCCTTTTTATCGGCGGCTGAGGCATCAGGATTCCCGATGAACTGGGCAGCGATGCATGCCGTCACGATGAAGGCGAGGCCGAGTATCCTGAAGGAGCTGCTGATACCGTATGTCTCCAGGAGGTGTTTCGACAGGGGCGCAATGTACACCGGCGCGAGACCGAAGCCTGCCACAACGAGCCCGGTGATCAGCCCCTTCTTCTGAGGCGGAAACCACTTCACCGCAGCCGGGGTTGCAGATGCGTACCCAAGGCCGATACCGGTACCCGCCAGGAGACCGAAGCCGATCAATGCAGGGAGAATCGTCTGCGGGCTGCCGAAGCTTGCCACCACAAGACCGATACCGCAGAGCAGCGCCCCGATTGTGGCGACGATGCGCGGACCGACGCGGTCCTGTAGCCTGCCGGCAGGCACCATCATAACTGCAAAGCAGGCAATGGCAATGGTGTAGGGGAGGGTTGCCTGCGTCTTTGACCAGCCGAAGCCCCCCTTGTCAACCGCCTCGGTGAGCTGTTTGCTGAACATGCTCCAGGCGTAGAGAATGCCGAGTGCCAGATTAAGCCCCATCCCCGCAAAAGTTACAATCCATCCGTTCCTTTTCATTGCTCCCTCCTCTATGTTCAGATGGCGGCTTTTGACAGGGTGCTCTGAGGTGTCGTTTCAGAACACCCTGTCAGAGCTTATACCATTATAAGTTGAACCTATAGGTATATTATACAGAATGCCACAGAGGGATGTTACTTTTTGTAGCGCAGAGGGCTTTAATTCATGAAATACGACTGTCCTGAGACAGGATTGGGACAGGGCTTATTTTCTCTTTTTCTCGGAAGAATCCTTCCTGGCTGTGCAGGTAATAACAAAGTTTTCCGGCTCCAGGTCAGGGTTCTTCTCAAGCTCCTCCACAAAAACGGTAATGGCCTTTCTCATGAAATCCGAGAAGTGTATCCTCCTCGGCAATGCAAGTATCCTCTGTCTGGTATCCTCGTCAATGGGGGCTGTAAATTTTGCCATAGCTGCTCCTTATCTGATGCATCGTATATCTTTTTTACAAAAGAAGGACTTTAACTTTACCACAAACAGCAGAAACAGAGGAGCCCTCAACGCCGCCGGGCAGGGCCTGTCACCAACTCCTTCTGTTTTTCCTTTTTCCTCAGATCCTTTTCCACAAAGATCCTTTCCCCGGTGAAGGGGTCCCTCTCCGTACAGTACATGAGGGTGGCATAAGTGGAGGGCAGGGGGGTGAAGACCTGGACCTGCTCAGGTGTGAGCTTCAACTCCCTGGAGGTAAAGGCCCTGAGCCTCTCCATGGCACGGTCATCGCACCCTGGATGGGCGGCAATCAGATAGTAGGTGAGAAACTGCTTCTTCCCTATCTTCCTGCTCATGGAATCAAAGGCCTCCTTGAAGGCAAGGAGATACCGGTTTGAAGGCTTCCCCATCCTCTTCAGGACATTTTCCTCAGTATGTTCCGGGGCTATCTTGAGCTGGCCTGAGACATGGTGCTCCACCAGGTCCCTCAGGTATGCCTGGCCGCAGAGAGTATCCTCCATCACCATATCATACCTGACCCCTGAGCCGATAAATACCCTTTTGATCCCCGGCAGGCTCCTGAGCCTTCTGAGGAGCTCTCTCTGCCGGGAATGATCAACCCTGAGCTGCCTGCACCGCTCAGGGAAAAGGCAGCGCTTGTTCGCGCAGCTCCCCTTGCTCAGTTTCTTCCCGCACTCAATCCCGTACATATTGGCAGTGGGGCCTCCCACATCTGAAATATTCCCTTTAAAGCCGGGAAGCCTGCTGATCGTCTCTGCCTCGCCGATGATGGAGCCGATACTGCGGGAGCTGATGGTCCTGCCCTGGTGAACGGCTATGGAGCAGAAGTTGCACTCGCCGTAGCACCCCCTGTGGGTGGTGATGGAAAACCTGATGGTCTCCACTGCCCGGACAGTTCCCTGTTTTTTGTAGTAGGGATGGAGATCCCGCTCAAAAGGCAGGTCAAAAAGGGCATCTATTTCCTCAACTGAGGGGGGGAGGGCTGGAGGGTTCTGTATGAGGTATCTGGAATCCTGCCTCTGGCAGAGGCCCTGGCCGGTGAGGGGATCGCTGTTCCGGTAGAAAAGATGGAACATTGCAGTGAACTTCTCTTTGTCTCCCTTTACCTCCTCATAGGATGGCAGGAGGATATATTCCTCCCTGGGTTCTTTTGCTGCGTAACAGATCCCCCTGATTTTCCTGTAATCCTCATTCTGCTGAAGAGCTCCGGCAAGTTCAAGGACAGGTTTTTCCCCCATACCGTAGACAAGGATGTCGGCCTTGGCGTCAAAGAGGATAGACCTCCTGATTCCGTCATCCCAGTAATCATAATGGCTGACCCTCCTGAGACTCGCCTCTATCCCTCCCAGCACAATGGGAGTGGTGTTCTTAAAATGCCTTCTGATGAGGTTTGTATAGGCAATGCTGGCCCTGTCCGGTCGCCTGGTATTCTCCCCTCCTGGGGTGAAGTCATCACTCCTTCGTCTTTTTTTCAGGGCAGTGAAGTTGGCTACCATGGAATCAACTGAGCCTGCCGTTACTCCCCAGAAGAGTCGGGGCTCTCCCAGGCGTGTGATATCATCGCCGCTCTTCAGGTCAGGCTGGGCAATGATCCCAACGCGGTATCCCTCCCTGACAAGGAGTTTGCCTATGACCGCTGCGCCGATATAGGGGCTGTCAATATAGCTGTCGCCTGTCACAAGGATGATATCCGGCGCATCCCATCCTCTGCTCTTCATCTCTTCCGGTGTTGTGGGCAAAAACATGTTCTTTCTTCTCCTTACTGTCCTTTATTGTGATTCGCAGAGGCAGGATATTGCAAGGAAGGGAATGTCTTTTCCCACTCTGGGGCCGCTGACATGGTATAATTTCTCTCACATTTTTTCAAAGGAGTTGATTATGAATACATGTCCCTGCGGTTCCAATCTTTCTTACGCTGAATGTTGTCTGCCCGTCATCAGGGGAGAAAAAAAAGCTGACACTGCTGTTCAGCTCATGCGTTCCCGGTACAGTGCCTATGTAAACAAGGAAATCGACTACATCTTCAATTCACTCCATCCCGATCACAGGGCTGACTACGATGAAAAAAGCACCCGCTCCTGGGCGGAAAGCGCACAGTGGTATGGGCTGGAGATCATCAGCGTCACTGCCGGAGGCCCTGAAGACAGTGAGGGAGATGTGGAGTTCATTGCAACCTTTGCTGAGAAGGGAATGAGACATGAGCACCACGAGCTTTCCACCTTCAAGAAGGAAGATGGGATATGGTACCTCGTGGAAGGCAAAACCCTGCCGGCCAGACAGGTTGTTCGGGAGTCACCCAAGGTGGGACGGAATGAGCCCTGCCCGTGCGGAAGCGGTAAGAAGTACAAGAAATGCTGCGGCCAGTAGTTCCGATGGTTCACAAGAAAAGGGCCTTCAGTGAGTGAAGGCCCTTTTCTTGTCTGACAGAAGGAGGCTTTAAAATAGAGGGATCATCCCTGATTACCGCCGTCCCTGACCGTCTTCCTCTTCACGATCTTTACGGTCCCTGCCTTTGCCATCCCTGTCACCTTTACCGTCTCTGGTACCCTGGCCGTCTCTGACACGACCACCATCTCTGGTGCCCTGGCCATCCCTGACACGACCACCGTCTCTGGTACCCTGGCCATCCCTGATACGACCACCGTCTCTGGTGCCCTGGCCATCCCTGATACGACCACCGTCTCTGGTGCCCTGGCCATCCCTGATACGACCACCATCTCTGGTGCCCTGGCCATCCCTGACACCACCACCGTCTCTGGTGCCATCTCTGTCACCACGACCGTCTCTGATA
>JBAZFD010000186.1:0-4933 GCA_041653575.1 Thermodesulfovibrionales bacterium | reverse complement strand
AGAACGGGGCGAGGACTTCAGGAAGCTCATGGTCTTTCGCCAGCCGGTCATAGTCTGCAAAGAAGAGCTCAAGCCCCTCCCGGTATGCCCCCCTCAGATCCCCGTGCTTCCAGGCAGAGAAGAATATGTAGTTGGTGCAGAGAGCGGTGATATCGTCGGCAGAGTCTCCCCATGCCCCCCTGCTCCTGTCCAGGAGGACAAAGTCTGAAGGATCATCCCCCCGGAACCAGATGTTTCCCGGATGGAAGTCTCCATGGACCTGGCAGAGGCGGTGCTCCTTCCTCTTCAGCCTGGCCCTCCAGTCAACACAGAGTTTCTCGATCTCAGCCATTTCTTCATAGCTCATGATGCCGTCGGGGTAGGTGTCGAAGACACCCATGAGGCATTCGCCGTGGCCGATAATATCCCTGACCTTCCTCCAGTAGAGGCTCCGGGATTCCTTCTTCACCGCATGGATCCCGGCGAGATATCCTGCCATGGCTGTGATTCTTGCCTTGTCCCTCCCGTCAAGACGATCTTTCCCGGAAAAGGCCCTGAGGTCACTGAAATAGTCCGTCCCCTCCACCTGCTCCATGAGGAGGTAATACTCCTTCCCGCCGCCTACGGAGATGACCGAGCCGTCACCTTTCAGGGCAAGGACATCTATGGCCCTGGCGTGTTGGGGGAGGTTGTTATATTCGTCCAGGTCGAGGAGAAAGACAGCTGCCCTGTCTGAGGGGTAGTCGTGGCCCAGGCCTTCGGGGAAGAGGCCTTTTACCACATAGGACCGGCTTCCCTCGCCTGTCCCTGCTGTGATGAGGTACCCGGCGCCGTGAACCCCTGCACCGAGCCTCTCAATCGTCACCTCTCCGGCGTCCTGGAACTCCTTCTCCGCGAATGCCCTCAATGCCTTCTCATCTATCAGCATGGCCGCCTCCTCAGGAGATCTGTCTCCATTATATACCCATCTATACCCAAATCCCAGAGGAGAGGAGGGTTGTCTTGAGCGACTTACGGGATTTCCTGGCAACAGTTCTTAGCGAAATGGAGCGTCCACAGCCGCAACTGTTTGAGCCCGGAGGGCGAGTTTTGCGGCTGTAGCGGAATGAGCTTAGAGCTGTCAGGAAATCCCGTCCTGAGCGAAAGAGAACCCTCCTCTCCTCTGCTGGGCGCCCCAATATAAGACAATAATGTCAGCGAGAACCCCATATTGTCGCAAGCGCCATTATCTCCCACCCTGAAAATACGAGAAAAACGGCTGGCATCCAATTTGTACTATAGGACTGCAAGGATATTGATGAAGGAGGGAAGAGATGACAACCGCCATGGATAGACTGCTTGCCGACGGCTGCGATGCAGGGGCGAAGGACAAGGTATGCAGGTCCCGGGGTGGAGAGTCCTGCGCCTTTGACGGCGCGATGATCGTGCTTCAGCCGATCGCCGACTCTGCCCATATCGTCCATGGCCCCATCGCCTGCTGCGGGAACTCCTGGGAAGGGAGAGGAACGCTCTCCTCCAAAGGAAGCCTCCACACACAGGGATTCACCACCGATATGGGAGAGCTGGACATCGTCTACGGCTCCGAGGAAAAGCTCCTGAATGCCATCATCGAAACAAAGGAACGGGTGAAGCCGAAGGCGATATTCGTCTATGCCACCTGCGTGAGCGGCATCATCGGTGAGGACATAGAGGCTGTCTGCAAAAAAGCTGAGGGAATCATCAACGGCGGGGAGACCGCGAGGGGGACAGCCGTCCCCTTGCAAACGAGGGTGATCCCGGTGAACGCCCCCGGTTTCGTGGGCCCCAAGAACCTGGGAAACAGGATAGCCGGAGAGACGCTCCTTGATCAGGTGATAGGCACAGGAGAACCGCCCTTCACCACAGAGTTCGACATAAACCTCATTGGCGAGTACAACATAGCCGGAGATCTCTGGCTCGTGGAGCCCCTGCTGAGGGAGGCGGGGATCAGGATCCTCTCCCGGATCACAGGGGATTCCAGCTTTGATGAGATCACCTGGGCACACAGGGCGCAGATGAACCTGATTGCATGCAGCAGGGCTCTCATCAATATGGCGAAGGCTATGGAGAGAAAATACGGGGTCCCCTATGCAGAGGTCTCCTTCTACGGCAAGACCGAGATGGCGAAGGCCCTGCGGGCTGTTGCTGCCCAGCTTGATCCTCACGGCGCAAAGGGGCTGAAGGAGAGGATTGAGGCCCTTATCCAGCGCGAAGAGAAGAGGGTGGATGAGGCCCTTGCCCCCTATTCAGGCCTCAGGGGGAAGAAGGCGGTGCTCTATTCAGGCGGCGTAAAGAGCTGGTCCTTTATCTCAGCCCTCATGGACCTGGGCATCGAAATCGTTGCCGTGGGAACGAAAAAAAGCAGCATCGAGGATGAAGAGAAGATGCGGGCGATCCTGGGTGATGACGCCCCGCTTGTCGAGGACGTGACCCCCAAGAACCTCCTGAGACTCCTGAAAGAAAAGGGCGCTCACATGCTCATTGCAGGAGGAAGAAACCTCTACCTCGGGGTGAAGGAAGGGTATCCCTTTGTGGATGTAAACCAGGAGAGGCACACCGCCTATGCCGGGTATGAAGGGCTCATCAACCTTGCCAGGGAGATCAGCCATGGGATGGATTTTTATGAGAGACAGAACGGAACAAGGCAGGGGCAAGGGGCCGGGGACAAGGGGCCAGGGGCGAGGCCGGAGCTACAGCATCAGCAGACAGCCCTTTCCATTGATCCCTTGAAGCATTCCCCGGCCATCGGGGCTGCCATCGCCTTCCAGGGGATCAACAGGGCACTCCCTGTTATCCACGGCGGACAGGGCTGCACCTTCCTCGGCAAGGTCCTTCTGACCAGGCATTTCAGGGAGCCCATAGCCCTGGCAAGCACAAAGCTCTTCACAGAGGATGTGGTGATGGGGAGCGAGGGGAACCTCTCTTCAGCGCTCCAGGGTTTTATGGAAAAGAACAGGCCTGAGGTCATCGGCGTTCTCTCCTCAGGCCTCACCGAGGTGAAAGGCGATGATGTCAGCTCTGCCGTGAAGGAGCTGCAAAGGGAGACGCGGGAGAGGGGTGAAAGCTGCGTCCTCGTCCCTGTCTCCACTGCCGATTATGACGGGGGACTTGAGAAGGGGTACGCAAAAGCGGTTGAGTCTGTCATCAGGCATATAGTCGTCAGTCAGTCTTCAGGCTATCGACTGCCGGATGCCGACTGTAGCGTGAACTTTCTTGTGGGCTCACACCTCAGCCCGGCTGACTTCACAGAGCTCAGGGAGATCTGCGAGGCCTTCGGGATCAGGCCGATCATCCTGCCTGACCTCTCCTGCCTTGACGGGAGCCGGGAAGGGGTCTCAGCCCTGGCCACAGGAGGGACAAGGCGGGTGGAGATCGAAGAGATGGGCGGAGCGGTCTTTACCGTCGCCATCGGAGCGAGCATGGAAGGGGCTGCGCTGCTGCTGAAGGAAAAACTCGGCATTGAATACAGGGTCTTTGACAGCATAGCAGGGCTTTCCGGTACCGACGAATTCATGGAGACCCTTGCGGCCCTGAGCGGAAAGGCCATCCCCTCAAGGTTTCAGAGGCAGAGGCGGGTGCTCATGGACGGGATGAGGGATGCCCATTTCTTCTATGGAGGGAAAAGGGTGGTCCTTGCCCTTGAGCCTGACCTCGCTATCCAGACCTCGCAGATGCTTCACGAAATGGGAGCAACAGTGGAAAGGGCCGTAATCCCCGCTCACTCGCCTGCTGCCGGGAGGATAAAGGCTGATGAGATTATTGTGGGTGATCTTACCTCCCTCAGGAGGTCTGACCTCATCATTTCCGGCTCCCATGCGGAGAACAGGGCGCAGGAGCTGAAGACGCCGCTCTGGCAGATGGGATTCCCGGTGTATACAACCTTGTCCTCAAACGCCAGGGTAACCATTGGATACAGGGGGAGCCTGGGTCTTATAAACAGCATCGCTGATTTATTTCTGAGAGAAAAGGAGGTCGAGCCATGAAGGTTGCCTTTGCAACAACCGACGGCGTTAATGTGGACGAGCATTTCGGCAGGGCCGGGAAGTTCGTCATTTATGAGCTCTCTGCTGAAGGATACCGTTTCCTGGAAACCAGGGAGTTTGCTGAAGGCAGGGACAGATCCATCGAGGAGACACGGGGGATGGGAGAGATCCACGATGACAGGGTCCAGGGAAAGGTGGAGAGGCTTTCCGACTGCACAATCGTCTATCTCACCGAGATCGGCGGCCCCTCGGCTGCAAGGCTGGTGAAAAAGGGGATGATGCCCATAAAGGTCAAAGGTGTGGTCTCCATTGATGAGTCGATCAACAAGCTCCTCGACACCATCAAGACCTCCCCTCCGCCGTGGCTGAGAAAGGCGCTGAACAGCAATTAGCGAGATTCCATAAGAATCTGTATGGATAAACAGGGCCTGTACAGACAGGTGCCTTTTACATCAAAGGAGGAATACAAGGATGAAGATGATCAGGGCTTTTATCAGGCCGGAAAAGGAGCAGGAGGTTGTGCAGGCGCTGGAGGGAGCTGGGTTCCCCTCACTCACCAAGATCCCGGTCTTTGGAAGGGGAAAGCAGAAGGGGCTTCAGGTGGGTCCTGTGCACTACGATGAACTCCCCAAGACACTCATCATGACTGTTGTGGAAGATGCCGACGCAGACAAGGTGCTGAAGGTGATCCAGGACAAGGCAAGGACAGGGTTCATCGGCGATGGAAAGGTCTTCATCAGCCCTGTTGAGTCAGCCTATACCGTCAGGACAGGAGAGGCGGGGCTGTAACCCCTGGGAAAGGAGAATGAAGGCATGAAAGAAATAACGGCTATTATCAGGAGAGACAAGCTGCCTGAGACAAAGAAGGCCCTGGAGGAGCTGGGATATCCCTCCCTCACCATCCAGAGCGTTGAGGGCAGGGGAAAGCAGAGGGGATCGATGGCTGAGGCTGA